>JAUHYU010000010.1 GCA_030426345.1 Bacteroidia bacterium | reverse complement strand
GTTGAAAGAACGCGAGGACCAGCGCTGCTTCTCTTGCAAAGGCTTTCTGATCCACCGCGAATTCTCCGCCCAGGACCGCCAGAATCGCCGATTTAACCTCATCTTTACTGTGCTGAAGTAAAGAGTCGTCAAACACCCGGGTCCCATCCAGCCCAAGTGAGGCGACAAGCGCGCCAAAGCGCGCTTGTCGCCACGCTCTCCACGCCCCATATCAAGGGCATGTTGAAATTCACCCCGATCCTTCTCGCCATTATCTATGCGCTTGTGATGTACAAGTTCTCCGCGTGGAACACCGCGCGGCAGTTGGATCAGCAATCCTCGCTGCTGCAAGACCTAAAGATAAACAAGCAAAGGAGTTGGTTTGACAACTAGTTTTATTGTGAATTAGCTAGGGTAAAATGTCCTGTTTTCATTATTTCAATATAGGATAAAGCTATGGGCTAAGCATGACACCACAACAACCTAATAACCAACAATAAATGGTTATTTTTCCATGTAATATTCCATAATCATATCATTTGTTATAAGAGAAAGTTAATTCATATATTTGCCTCCAACATAGTTTATTGATTCTCTAGAAAAAAGCAGAATCCTTTATTTTGACAGACAAAATCATTTTAAGCAATTGAAAAAATCAATCTTTTTATTAAGGTACTTTAAACTTTTTGGGCTGCTACTTTTGGTCTTTTCATTTCTAGCTACAACCAATGTTGAAGCACAGCGTAAGAGCAAAAGTTACTTAAAAAAGAAAAATCGGAAAATCGGGAATTACAGAGGAGGATCCATTCACTTTGATAAAAACAAGCGATATATCAACTTGGGAGTGAGTATAGATGCCCTTAATTATTTCGGTGACTTAGCTCCGAAAGCTAATATGGCCAGTACGGATATTTCCTTTACCCGGCCTGCTTTTACCATTTATGGATCATACAGATGGACTCCTTATTTATCGCTTCGTGGTAGTTTAGGTTGGGGACGCATTGTTGGGGATGATTATGAGTCTGCCAGTACAACTGACAGCAATAGTAAGTTCCGTTATATAAGAAACCTATCCTTTAGAAATGATATTAAAGAATTTTCTGCAGTGGCGGTATTGGATATTTTCGGCAATCACGGGACCTTTCTAAACAGGGTGCCGTTTACACCTTATCTTTTTGGAGGAGTTGCTGTTTTCCATCACAGTCCTAAAGCAAAAGCACCAGAATTTGATAAATTTGGCAATCCCTTAGCCGAAGCAGGACAGTGGGTAAATCTCAGAGAACTTGGCACGGAAGGTCAGTTAAGCCCGCATTATGATGTGAAGCAATATAGTGTCATTCAGCCATCGATACCTTTTGGAGTTGGCGTAAGGGCTAGGTTACAAAAAAGGCTTGATTTTGAATTTGAGGTAGGCTACCGATTTTTATTTACTGACTATATAGATGATGTCAGTGGTATGTACGTAGATTTAGGCGCTTTGGATAGCGAATTAGCCCGAGCCATGTCTGATAGATCACGAGAAGAATTTAGTGCCTATGGAAATCCAAGGGATTTTGAGGGCACCATTACCCCTAATACAACATTGGTGACATTGGACCCTTCGCCTTATGATGGACGTGAATACACTATTTATGGTGGATATGGGCAAGAACATCCTACCGCAAACAGGGGCTCTGCAAATGACAACGATATCTATATAGTCACAAGTTTTAAAATCACCTATATCATCTCTGGAAGTTTCAGAAGAGCAAAATTCCGTTAGCTCTTACTGTTTTTAACATAATCTAAACTATATGAAAAATCCAATAATAATGCCGCGGATGTATTTTGCACTCGTTTTGGCTTTCGGATTACTTTTGGCCCCTTCCTTTTTAAACAATCATTTGAATGCCATGAATATCACAAATGATTCCAATGAGACATTTACAAATCAAACAATCCCTGAACTGGAAAAAGGGATGTACGTAATCATTGGTACTTTTCAAATCCGTGAAAATGCCATAAAGTATGCCAATTCCATACAGGAAACTGGAAAACCTTCCAGCATCGGTCATTATAACAAGAAGAATATGTTTTATATATATGCATATTATACTTTGGACGATTTGGAATATGCCAGAGAAAAAAGAAGTGAGCTCCGGGCTACAAATAAGTTTTATGATGCCTGGATTTTGTATGTAGGGTTGAGCATTTCAGATTTCAAAGAAAAAGAATCTTCTTCCGATGCTATTTCCAACGAACAAATTGATAAGTTAAATCCAGAATTCATTAAGGAACAGGATACAGATATGTCCATTCCGGTTTCTCCTGTAAAGCAAGATCAAAATCTGTACAACTATCGGTTCAATGTGATAAGTGCCACCACATTAAAGGAAGTTCCGGGGTATATTACCATCATTGATGCAGCTAGGAATAAAGCCATGCAAAGCGTGAGCACTAATCAAATCCACCAATTGGAGGCTCCCACAACCGAGTCGAAGGAAATCATTGCACAATGCGACATATTTGGTTTTGTAAAGGAGCAGGTCAAATTTAATATTGAAGACCCTATATCAACCAAGGATAAAAATGTTATTGGTGAATCAGGAGGAATTACGACTGTAAAGTTTGAACTGGCACGTCACAAGGTTGGAGAAATGCTCACAATGTACCATGTATATTTTTATACTGATGCGGCAATTATGAAGCCAGAGTCTAAATTTGAACTTAATAGCCTTTTAGGAATGCTTAAAGAAAATGACAAACTAGAAATCAGGATTCATGGGCATACAAATGGCAATGCAGCAGGAAAAATTATTCGCCTGAGCGAGGATGATAAAAACTA
This sequence comes from Bacteroidia bacterium, assembly GCA_030426345.1. GTDB lineage: Bacteria > Bacteroidota > Bacteroidia > Cytophagales > Cyclobacteriaceae > JAAUQL01. The sequence goes on along the minus strand of JAUHYU010000010.1, from coordinate 72,098 downwards.
TTTTAGTGTGGGAGCTGATAATGTAGAAGGAATGGGGTCTGCCAAAGAACTCTCCAAGGCCCGAGCGGAAGTAATTGCTCAATGGCTGATAGATCAGGGAATAAGCAAAAAACGAATGGACATAAAAGCCTGGGGAGGTAAAAAAATGATCTACAAAAAAAATGATCCTATGGCCGGTAAAAATGTACGTGTAGAAATTGAGATATTAAAAGGTTAAAAATCCTTGAATTAAGGAATTAATCGACCCAACTCTGAACCTCTTCCATAGTTGGGTTTTTTATGTCTTTCAATTTCATCTTTTTGCGCATGCCGCAAACATCATTAAACAATTTACTTGTTTTCACATTTGCTAAGTCTTCCAAATTGGTCATCCCCAGATTTATCAAGATAGGAATCAACTCTTCCCTGACACCAGCTTTGGCAAATAGTACTGACGGGTCAACAGCTTTTTTCTCGGGTTTCATTTGAGGAAAAAACAAGACATCCTGAATGGAATTAGAATTGGTCATGATCATGGCCAACCTATCGATCCCCACTCCCAAGCCCGCTGTTGGCGGCAATCCATATTCCAGAGCACGCAGAAAATCCTCATCTAAAACCATGGCTTCTTCATCCCCACGCTTACCCAACTCCAATTGTGCTTGGAACCGCTCTCGCTGATCTATCGGATCATTCAATTCGGAAAATGAATTACATATTTCTTTACCATTGCAAATCGCTTCAAAACGCTCTGCAAGCCCTTCTTTCGATCTGTGCTTCTTTGCCAATGGGGACATCTCTACAGGATAGTCCGTGATAAAAGTAGGCTGAATCAGTTGTGCTTCACACTTTTCACCAAAGATCTCATCAATAAGCTTGCCTTTTCCCATGGTATCATCTATTGGCACATTGAGTTGTTTCGCAGTTGCTTTCAATTCTTCCTCAGACATCTTGGAAATATCGACTCCTGTAAAATGCTCAATAGCCTCAAACATGGTAAACCGTTTCCATGGCCTTTGGAAGTTGATTACTTTCTCCCCTACTTTCACTTCAGTAGTTCCATGGAGTTTCAACGCTATTTGCTCAACCATTTCTTCCACCAAATCCATCATCCACTGATAGTCTTTGTAGGCCACATAAAGTTCTACCTGAGTAAACTCAGGATTGTGAAACCGCGACATTCCTTCATTCCTAAAGTCTTTGGCAAATTCATAAACTCCATCAAAACCACCGACAATCAGGCGTTTGAGATATAGCTCATTGGCGATGCGCAAGTATAGCGGCATATCCAACGTATTATGATGGGTTTTGAATGGTTTTGCGGCAGCTCCACCATAAATAGGCTGTAAAATCGGAGTTTCTACCTCTAAATATCCTCGATCATTCAGGAAATTTCGGATAGTGTTGACTAGGTAAGTACGCTTTTTGAAGGTCTCCCTCACATTTGGATTTACGATCAAATCCACATATCGCTGTCTGTAGCGTTGCTCGGGATCTGTAAATGCATCGTGGGAAACCACATTTCCTTGTTCATCTTTCGTTTCCTTTACGATGGGAAGGGGTTTTAGCGATTTCGCTAATATTTTAAATTCATTTACATAAATAGATATTTCGCCCGTTTGGGTGGTAAATACATAACCTTTTATACCAATGATATCACCAATATCCAGCAGTTTTTTGAATACGGTATTGTACATGGTTTTATCTTCATCAGGACAGATATCATCCCTGCGAAAATAAATCTGCATTTTCCCGGATTCGTCCTGCAACTCGGCAAAAGAGGCAGATCCCATGATTCGGCGGCTCATCAGACGACCTGCAATAGAAATATTTTTGTAATCCGTCTTTTGCTTTTCGTAGTTTTCAAGAATGTCCTTGATGTTGACATTGACCTCAAAAAGCTCTGATGGGTAGGGATTGATTCCCAGTTTTTCTAACTCACTTTTCTCTTCCCTCCTCCTTAATTCTTGTTCGCTAAGCTGCATATCCTTTTCTAATTTGGAGTGCAAAAATAGCCATAAAAATGATATTCGGAAATACTCAGGCCGATAGCCAAGATATTATACATTAGGAGTTAAAAAAGCATCCAAAATCCATGAAAAACATTGCTTGTCCATAGTGATGTGTGGAAATATTACAATGGAAGTAATTATAAAAAACTCCTTACTTGAAGGGAACGTCCTTTAAAATCCGATTCTCATAAGGTCGCGTTGCGCAATCTCTCTTCTTTGCGCTTCTGGCGCAGTTCTTGCTTTTCGCGTTCCTTAGTTGCTATCATTTCAGGAGTGGTTTTCCAACGCTCGTGCATCCATACCCACTGTTCGGGATATTGCATGATTTGTTTTTCTACAGCCTGATGAAAGCGTTCCGTATTGATTTTCAAGTCTTCTTTTCGATCACCGGTACGTGTCACTTCCAAAGCCTCTCCAAAAATAAATTTGTATTTATTCCCTTCTGTCCTTATGTATGATGTGGTAAAAACCGTTGCATCCGAGTCAAGCGCAAGCATGGCGGCTCCGATAGGCGTATAGGCTGGTTTTTCATAAAAATCAACAAACACGCCTTTGACGCTTGTATCCTGATCGATCAGCATGCCAAGGCTATTATTTTGCTTCAGGAAATTAAGAATGGTTTTGTAGGAACTCCCCCGTTGCAATACTTTAAACCCTTTAAAAGATCGTTTTTCCAGCAACCAATTATTCAGTCGTTCATTTTTCAGCCCCTTCACAACAGCTCCAGCCCTAAAGTCGAGCATGGTGTAGGCCTTTGGCAAGGCTTCCCAACACCCGAGATGCGGCACAATATTGATGATACCCTTACCTCTTGCGTAAGCCTTTTCTGCATGTTCTTTTCCCACTACCTCCACATTGCTGAAATAGGTTTCCTTATCGTCTATCTCTAGTTTTATGAGCACCTCTGCCGCACCTCTGCCAAGGTTAGTAAATACTTTTCTGGCCATTCGGTAAATTTCTTTGGTGCTTTTGGAGTCGCCATAGGCAATCGTTAGGTTTTGAATGGACTTAGCCCGCTCCTTTTTTAACATATAAAAAGCAGCTGCTCCCACTTGCGCACAAAAGATACTGGTCCATTTCCATGGAAAAATTTTCACTACTAAGAGTATCGCCTTAATCAAGCCGAGCAACAATGAATATTTTATGGATTTTCGAAGCTTTTTCAGCTTGCCCATACTTTTCTTTTTTGTGCAAAAATAGTGATTATATCAGAATTGTGCCTTGGGTTTGTGCTTTTGCTTTGCAGCTAATATGAAAGCAAATAAAACAATCAATCCTACGCTGATGCACAATAAAAAGGATTCCAAAACCAAAGCGTTATTTAACGCACGAAATAGCTGAAGGTTCAAAAGCTGTGGCAATGACCTGATTCCAATGGTAACTTCAGTCAGTACAATACAAAATAGAAACGAGCCAAATGCAATTTTGGAAATATTTCCTGAAATCATTAAAAACCCTTTCGCCAACAACAGTCCAAATAAAAAACAACTGGTAAAACCCAAAAAAGATAAGTGAAGGTAAAATATTATGGCATCTCTATTTAAATAGGCAAAATCTGTGATGATCGGAATAGCAGATAAAAATTGCATGGTGATCTTGAGCAACCACGAAATAAGTGCAACCAAAAAAAATGCTTTCACCCAGACCATGTTCCGTAAGTATGAAAGAATATCCACTTTGCTAAGTAATCTAATCAAAAGAATTCCGCCCCATAATTGCAGTATCGCTCCTGCAAATCCCACAATATTGACGATGACGGGAAAATCAAAACCCAAGGCGGAAAGTGCCAACGTGAATATGGAACCATAAAGCAATAATTTTAACAACAATCTGCCATTTGATAAATTGATTTGAACCCAATAATTCTCCATCAACTTAATGAATAGGGCAAAAATTACCATAGTGAACCAGCCGTTATATTGAAAATGCAGATAATAATAAATGGCCATATCGTACCACAAAGAGCCTTTTAAACCCATTGCCATAATTGGACCCAATGCTAGTGGCCCCAAATTGGAAATGACCATGAACACAAGCCCAACTTTCATGAATTTAGAGGCCAGATCATCCTTCTTGGCATGGCGAAAAAAAACAATAGCATAAACTATGGATAAGATCAAATGTAATGTAGAGAAAATGATAGAAGGTGCTGCATACCCCATGAATGGAAAAGTGAACAGCATGCCCAACACCGCTACTTGAAAACAAATCGTAAGCAGATATATTTTCCTTGTGACTTTAGCATCCTTCGGTAGCAACATGTCATACCCAAGAATGACTAAAGCCTGAAAAACCCATCCCAAAAAGCCTACGTGGGAATGTGCATGTGCCCAAAACCTCGGAGCAAAATCCGCGATTGGAAATGCCGAATCATATCTTAATAAGGTTCCTAACACAGCTGTGATAAAGAAGTTTACCAAAGCCAGCAGTAGCCCAAATTGTACTGCCTTAGTTCTGGAAACCAATTTTATTCTTTTGCATATTAAAAATTAGAATTGCCAAATTTACAAAAAACAAAAGGATGACGATGGCATTGAGCATGCCACCGATGGCCCTACATTGAGGATGGATTAAAACATCACCGACGATTCTAATAGCCAGCGAAATCTGTAATAATATGGCCCAGATAAATAAAGTCCAATGAAATGGTCGGATGACAAGACCTGCTACTCCGGGAAAGATAATTGGTGCGTGGGCAAAAATCATAGAAAAAGTAAATCCTAGAAAAAAAGCATGCAACATTGCGTCATACGTAAAAATGCTGATATGGTCAAAAACCATCAATACCCCACAAACAATCATCCAAAAATACCCAACCAACAAGAGCGATCCTGTATATCGGTGCATTCCCTTCGACCTGATGGATTTTCGGGCAATATCATAACGGAAAAGCCACAAAGCCATGAATATCATTCCTATTCCTGAAATAAATTTACCGACAGTATGATATGGCAAAACCACACCAACCATAACTATTGAAATCACCAGAATCATGGTAATGCGTTTTGCCTTGGTCTGCGGCAAAAACTTGCTGAGTTCCAATCGCTCACCAAACACGGTAAACAAGATAAACACAATCCACCAAGGGGCGGCCTGTGGGTAAAATGGCGACACGATCATGATGATATTCCCGACGGCCCAACCGACAGCACCAACCATCATGACATAAAAATAATACTCTCCAAACCGCTGAATCAGGTCGCTATAAATATAGATCAACCCAAAACTCGCAACAGTGAGTAAACCCATTCCGACATCAGGCAATCCTAAGTAAAAAAACACGAGACTCATCCCTGAGATTATGGGAATGACATACATCCATCTTTTTTTTAACGCGACGATCCGCTCAAGGCAAATGAGCGTGCCAAGAAAACTCCCGACCATCACAGCCCCATGCTGACCGGCGACTTGTCCCATTGGTATCGACCAACCGATGCGCAAAAGCCCAGCCAACACACCTGTCACCAGCGAGATAAGCACAAATGGCAATACAAAAAAAATCTTTCTATTCATGGGTTTTAAAGGCTTTTTATGATCTGTTTTTCATCATGGGGGCCGCACGTCAAACCAATGCCCAATGCACCCTCTTCCTTAGCACATTAATAATGTATCAAAAATCCATGAATTACCCTTTGAGCATCGTTAGGCACATTTTAAAAGCCTCTGGTGCATGAAGCGCATGCGGCACGTTGGCAGGCATCCAGATCATTTCGCCTTCGCTGACAATATTTTTTATTCCACCAACACTGACTTCCGCCTTGCCTTCCAATATCTGAACTACCGCATCAAATGGCGCAGTATGCTCGCTCAGCCCCTGCCCTTCGTCAAAAGCGAAAAAGGTGATATTCCCACCTTTATTTTTCACAAATTGTTTACTGACTACCCCTCCTTCTGCGATGTCAACGGCATTTTTTAGGTTATAAACTTTGGCACTCTCAAATGTTTTCTTTTCCATTTTTCTATAAATAAAATATTATATAATCAAAAATAGGCATGCGCTCCCTAAGCTCTTATGACTAAGATCACATGGTTATTTTTGAAAAATAATATAGGAATTTTACGGAAGAGTTTTACCAATCGGATGATGGAAAAACGAAGATTTCTCCATATGGAGAAAGAAAGGATAATTCTACCCTACAGAGATGTAGGGTAGAATTATAATATTTTTTATAGAGTTCTGAAGTATTCCAAAACTGCTCTGGCATCATCCTGGGTCAATCCCTGACTTACCATCATGGTGTTGTATTTTGCTAGCAAACCTTTTCCTATTGGGTCTTTCATTACCATTTCTTCAGGATTCAGCATCATGTTCATCACCCATTCTGGTGTGCGTCTTTCTAAGACACCCACTGGTGCAGGACCTAGCTTATCTGTTTTTGGATCATGGCAGGCGATGCATTTAGTTGAGTAAATTTTCTCACCTGTCTTTGCGAGTTCTGCATCCAAATCACCCAATTCTACAGTTGTGACCGGGCCAATTCCTTTTTGATTTTTCCAATCAGCCTGTGCTTCTTCGAAAGTCATTTCTTTTGCTTTAGCCGGCGGAGCAAAACTCTTTTTAGTTTCCTTGTTTTCTTTGCTGCCAGAGCCGCCACAAGCACTCATCATTGCCGCAAATACTATCGCCAACATTACTGTTCCCTTTGATTTCATCGCTATATTTTCTGTTTTTATGATTAAATTAAATTATCAGCTAAAATTATATGATGACCTTGGCCACATATATGATTTGAATCATAGCGCAATATAAAGACAGATTGTGAAAATTTAAATAATAAAAACCAGACAGGCTCTTTTTCATGGATTTTAGGTAATATTGACGTGAATATTATGCTATAATACAGAACATTCAACACAAAGTATACCTAACCTATTTCGTGAAATGAAAAATATATTTAACAAGAAAGTTTCTGATGAAGTGATCAACCGCATCAACTCCCTAACGGCGGAAACGAAACCGCATTGGGGCAAAATGAACGTAGCACAAATGCTGGCACATTGCAATGTTACTTACGAAATGGTGTATGATGAGAACATTCCTAAACCAACCGGTTTCAAGAAATTTTTGCTGAAATTGTTTGTTAAAAATATTGTGGTAGGCGATAAACCCTATAAAAAGAATGGCAGAACTGCTCCAGAATTTCTTATTACGGGGGACAAAAATTTCGAAAAAGAAAAAGTCCGGCTGATCGATCATATCAATAAAACTCAAGAATTGGGAGCTACATATTTTGACAGCAGAGAATCCCATTCCTTTGGAAAACTCAGCGATGACGAATGGAACAATATGTTTTACAAGCATCTGGATCATCACCTAACTCAATTTGGAGTTTGACCGTTCTTCTCTCAAGCTTCTCCACTATTACTAAATATATTAAACCAAATACTAAAATGCGATTACGAACTCTTTTTAAAACTTCATGGATTTTACTACCATTATTATGTGCTATCACGTCTGTAAATGCGCAATACTATCCTCATGATGACAACATTGATTACCGAGAAGATTTCAGGGGGCAATACCATTTCAGCCCCAAGTCGGAATGGATGAATGATATCAACGGCCTGGTGTACCAAGATGGGAAATACCACATGATCTATCAGTGGGGAAAGAAAATCAGACACGGAGGCTACGCCACCAGCACTGACCTGCTGCATTGGAAAGATGAAGGGGTGGCTCTAGTCCCGGAAAAATCTTTTTTACCAGATGAAGCGATCCGTAATGTGACGGGCAACCAAGTTTTTTCTGGTAGCGCCGTGGTCGTTTCAGGATCTATGGCCAAGCGCATAACCGGTTCAGAAAAGAAAGCGATTATTGCCATCTATACCGGAACAGGCGCGGGAACGTGCTTGGCCTGGACCAACGATGGCGGAACGAGCTGGCATGATTATGAGAACAACCCAGTAGCTCACTTTGCAGAAAAAGCAGATCCACGTGATCCTTGCGTGATCTGGCACGAACCAACATCAAAATGGGTTTTGGCCTTATATGAAAATGGAACTACTTTTTATGGCTCTAAAGACCTAATTAACTGGGAATTTCTTAGCAATCTAGATTTTGGATTCGAATGCCCTGATCTTTTCCAGCTACCTCTTGATGGCAATGTAAACAACAAAAAATGGATTCTTCAGGATGCTAATGGCTCTTATCTTGTTGGTGATTTTGATGGTATTTCATTTACAAAAGACACCGGTCAAGACACTTTGGTCATGGATGTGGGGCCAGATTTTTATGCTGCACAGACGTTTCCTATGGGAAATCTTCCAAACAATGATCAGCGCATCATTCAAATCGCCTGGATGGATCACTGGAACGGGGGCATCGGAGAAGTAGTTTGGGAAAGAAACGCAACTTTCCCGGTGGCCTTAGGATTGGAAACTCTTGATGGACAAAAACGGATCACGAGAAACCCCATTACTGAAATATCCTCCATTTATGAGAATTCCAAAACATGGAATACCCAAGTAATCAAACCGAATTCAAATCTTTTATCTGATATAAAATCCAAAAAATTTGACCTCAGCATAGAAGTTGACCTTTCGAAAACTGCAGCTTCAAAGTTTGGTTTTAAGATCGCCAACAAAACAATCACTTACGACATTTCAAACAATACTTTGTTGGACAAAGCTCTTCTTCCCGATACAGATAGTCACATTCAGATTAGGATGCTGGTGGATTGGGGACAGTTGGAGGTCTTTGCAAATCACGGCGTATTCTCTTTTTCTGAGCAATTTGCCTTCGATCCAGATAGCAATGATCTCACATTATTTGCCGATGGGGATTTAACACTTGTTTCGATGGAATTTCATGAAATAGAAAGGATCTGGGAAGATTAGTTTGGTTTAAAAACATTGAAATCCTATCCTAAAACAGTTTATCTTTTAGGTACAAAAGCCCCATTTTTCCATGAAAATGAAAAATGGGGCTTTCTTTTTATTAGTTATTTTTTATACTTATTTGATCTATTTTTTATATGTTTGGTTTTTAACAAATCACCATCCAAACATTTCAAAAATGACCTCTTCAAAATTCACAATACATTTACTTTCCGCAATTATTGTTTCAACCATTCTTCTGGCATGTGGCAATAATGACTCAGAAGATCCGAAAGACAATAAATTACCGGCAGACGAACCCGGGACAGTTTCCGCATACATCGATGGCGATTTTTTTCGGTCGCATGGTTTTTCACCCGTATCCGCTAGCTTAAAAACTGACGTAAACGGAGTTAATCAGTATCGTGTTTCCTTTGAAGCCGAAGCCGAAGATAATGGCATTGAGCAAAGGATCACCTTTTCTATTTGGGGGACAGACTTTGATTCTGTAAAAGCAGGTGATTCGTACAGCGCTGGAGATGAGGTTGGTTACGGTGGCAATAGATTTGATGGCGATTTCTATCGTACCGGGCGTAGCGTAGAGTTTGCTGATCTTGATGACATCACTGATTCTGAACAAACCTCGGCTTCCACCCTTTCCATTACCGCTATTGATCATGAAAATCGATTAATCTCCGGCACCTTCAAATTCAAATCAATTGACATTTTTGGAAGTGGGCTCACTTTCGATATCACAGACGGGAAGTTTACTGAGATTCAATACTGATATAGTTTTACCTCCATAGGCATTAGCTTTATTCCTTCAATAAAAAGCATCAAAAATCCATGAAATCTTCATGGATTTTTGATGCTTTTTTAATGCTATTTACCCACTTAGGGCTACGACTTTTTAAATTTTCTTAGTTGGTAGGTAAACTTCAGCATGAAATATTGTTGCAAGACCTCAGTTCTAGTTTCCTCGACATAAGTCGGAGTTACATTTTGCGAAAAACTCTGGTTTTGATTGAGTAAATCAAAGACTGTAAGCTCCAATTCTCCTAAATCATTTTTAAGGAATTTCTTGGCAAAACTCATATTCCAAAGCACATAATTGCTATTGAAAGTATCGCTTATCCCATTATAGTTTTCAAAGAAAATGTCATTTCTAAAAACAAATCCTTTCCAGAAAATCAGGTTTAGTTTACCTCCAACTTTTTGGGTCACATACTTAGAGTTAGAGCTAGACCCTGATTGGATTGAGTTCGTAACTAAGTTCGCGCTTGCATTGTAATAGATATTAAAATCTACCTTCTCGCTGATGTTACTAACAGCAGAAAACCTAAAATTCCCAGAGTAAGTATTAGAAATATTTGTGATGTCGTTGGTAATGCCCGGCTTGCGTGCATAGCCCAAACCAACTGAAGTATTGAAATTAGTTTTGAGTTTCGACAACATGATACTATGTGTGGTATTGTTAGAAACATTCCAATAACCATCCAAGTTTACGGGCTTAGAAATTTGCGTGCCCCTTTGCACAACAATCCCCCCATTGTACACCGAATCCTTAGCCGCAAACTCAGTGGAGTTGGTGATATAATCACTCGTTTGTTGTACACGCGTAAAGTTGGACAGCGAGGTGTTTTTATCGGTATTAGTTTTAGATATCCTCATCATCAATGAATGGGTATAGCTCTGTCCCAATTCAGGATTACCCAGGGAAATAAATAATGGGTTGGTATTATCTATCACATTTTGCAGCTGGCTGACCGATGGCTCGTTTGTAGATGTGCTATACCTGAAAAACATATTGGCACCTCCTTTGAATTCCAACCTCCCCATTGCGGTAGGAAGTATACTATTAAAATCTCTTTTAAAAGTTCCTACCTCTGGATATGACTGATCATTGTTTAGCGTAGCATGTTGATAAGATACTCCCACATTAAAAAACTTTCCAAAGCCCCTGTTGCTGTACATGATAGTGGGCAAGTGTGTGGTATATCGACTATTGAATTGATTGGACAATATCGGATTGAACACGCTTTCACCCGTTTCCGGATCGATGATATAAGTTTCCTTATCAGAATCCCGTTTGCTATTATCGATTTTATAGCTGGTAGATATCTGCCCTGAATTTCCCACAGGTTCAGAATAGGTAACTGTAGCAGCAAGTGAGTTATCATTTTGATCCGACTGATATTGCGTTACAGAATCCATCGCTACATCCTCAAAATAGTTCTCACCATCCGTTGTACTGATCCTGCTATCCAAATTGAAAAATATTGATCGCCCAATCTTGTCAAATTTGTGCTGAAAAATCAAGCTGTTATTTACATTATAAGCCTCGCTAGTGGTTTTATAAGTATTGTCCGTTTGGTTGATAACATCGCCAAGTTCGCTGGTTGTTTCTCCAATTGTATGATCTAGGCTTTCATTGTTTTGATAGCTAATGCTCGGAATATACGTCAACTTATTTTTATCATTGATATCATAATTGATCCGCATGTTGAGCCGGTGGTTTAGATTGTCCGAATTAGATTCTTGCGTTTCATCGTAGAATAAGCTTCCCTCCTCCAAAAAAGACTCCCTACTGCTTTCTTGGTCATTGGAACTATGCGAATCATTGAAAAAATAACTTCCTTCAAATGTGGCCTTTTCGCCAATTTTATCAGAAAAATTTAATCCGGCAGCATTTGTAGTGCTTATACCGCTTTGAGAACCAGCGGAATCATCCCCACCTCTGGCTCCTCTTCTCCTGCCACCGGAGTCACCAAGTTCCTCGCTCGTAAAGTTCTGTTGGTTCACATTGTTGGTCATCCCCAGAACAGTCAGCTGCTGATCTCCCCCGAATTTGTTTAAGGAGAGTCCGGCACTATACCTATCATCAGTTCCATAGCCACCGTAAAATTTACCAAACAGACCATTTCGTTTATTTTCGCGTGTTACCACATTCATGGTTTTTGTGGTGTTTCCATCATCAAATCCCGTGAATTGAGATCGCTCACTCTTTTGATCAAAGACTTCTATCTTATTCACAACTTCTGCAGGGATGGAATTAAGCGAGAGCAAAGGATCTTGTCCAAAAAATCGTTTACCATCAACCAGTACTTGTTGGATCTTTTCACCATTGGCGGTAACTCCACTACCATCTACGACGATACCGGGCATTTTACTTACCAAATCGGTAGTGCTCGCGTCGGGATTCACTTTATATGCATCAGCATTATAAAGTATCGTATCTCCCTTGACCTCTACAGGCACAGCCTCGCCAACAACCTCGACATTTTCCAGCATCTTGGTATCCTGCTCTATCGTAATCTTACCAAAATCCAATGATTTGCTAACCCGAACAACTTGAGTATATGGCTTATAGCCTAGGCTGACAACACTGATGCGATAAAACGCTTTTTCTAATTTATTAATTTCAAATATCCCATTCGCATCCGTAACTCCGTATTTGATAAGCGTAGAATCCTTTATGTTGATCATAGCCACGGTCGATCCGGGCAGAACCGATCCATCAGAAAAATCTGCTATGACCCCTCTTACAGAGAGAGAATCCTGAGCCATGGAAAAATGACTGATTGCTATAGCAATAATGACTAATACTATCTTTTTCATTGTACGCTTTCAGGAGATTTATTTTCATTGTTTTCATCATTTCTAGGTGGACGCTCACCCCTCTGCTTTTGTCTTTCGTCTACAACCCCAAGATATAATTGATATTGGTCTTCACTCAACACATCTTTGATCAACCCATCTTTTTCCTTTCTCAAAGCTTCCATTTTTGGGCGCATTGCCTTAAAATCACGTGTCTGCCTCACTTCATCTCTAATTTCCTTAAAGGAATCACCAAATTCTTCATAAATACCATCCAGCAATGTTTTTTGATCTGTGCTGAGATCCGTGACAACTTTGTACACATTCTGTTTTTCCCTTTGGATCATCTCATCCGGGTCAAATCCACCACCTGGCCCTCCTCCTCCGGGTCCTCGCTGGGCAAAAATCGGAGAAATACACGTTCCCAGTAAAATCGCTAAAACCAAATACCGCATTTTGTTCGTATTCATAATGTTGACATTTAATTCAATATAAATTTTGATCAAATGTATATGATAGGAATGAATCGAAATTTTTTATTCAACGACGGTCGGTATTTTTCAACCAAATGGTGGTTTTATTTCAACAACAGTTTTTTTCATTATCGCGAAAGAGATAAAATATCCTGATGCAAATGTTTGATTATCATGAAAAACCAGGAATGATGATGAGACCAAACGAGTGACTGCATTACAATTCACTCTTGGTTTAAAACGCTTTTGGGTAAAGCAAATAATTTGATAGGAGCTACCTCAAAAAAATCTTGTGGCTTTTGATTTCCAACCTACCTTCTTTTTGTAGTTTTTTCACGGTTCTTATCACTGTTTCTACGCGAAGTCCGGTCATATCAGCAATCTGCTGTCTGGTGTATGGCACACAAAAAGCCTCCTGATTGGATTGTTGAGAATTGTCTCTTATATATTTCAGAAGTGTCATGATCACATGGTCGGGGTAATAGGAAGAAATCTCCTTGAGCAAAATCGCCTTATACCTGAGTCGGTTGGAAAGCAACGCATTAAATTTTTGATGGATTTCGAAGTGTTCTTGTAGTAATTCGAAAAATATATCCTTGGGCAGTCGCGCAATTTCCGACTTCTCTGTGGCGATGGCGTTGTTAGGATAGCTAAATTCCCCGAAAAGTGCAGGTTCTCCAAAACTTTGTCCCTTCTTGAAAATCCCTTGAATAAATTCCTGACCATTTTCGCTGTAACTGGACATTTTCACTGTACCACTAATTACTTGAAAATAAAATGAGGCAGGATCATCTTCATTAATGATGTATTCATCTTTGAGCACTTCAAAAAAATGTGCCTTCCTTGCAACCAGCAAATCCTTCGGGATAATCATAGATTTCTCTCTCTGAGCGTGAACAGCAAATATTGACCATTTTTTTATAAATGCCTATTGACCAGAATGAAAAATCAATCGCTTCATGGATTTTTGATGCTTTTTAGAGTATTTATAACTTTGGAAAACAATATATTATTTTCAAGGTGCATGTGGAAATGCATATCATATTCAAAGTCCCTCAGTTCTTCGTAAAGGGTCTCAAATCCGAGACTACCCTTGTGGGCGACGTAGTTGTCGCAAAGATTCCGTATTGACATCAGTGACGTACTGGCTAAAATATGATCTTCCTCCATCCAATGAATAGCATCTAAATAATCGTTTGGCTCTTCACGCCTATGCTGCCTGAGTGACTTTTCCAGTTTTATGAAAGAAGGAAAAACGATTTCCTCTTCGTCGCGAAGATGCTCTTCCAATTCTGTTTTGAATTCAGAAAATTTTTGTTGGATCATCGCAAACTGTGGATGTGTGGTGCAGTTGGTATTGATGAGTTGTCCAATCAGTTTTTCAATTTCAGGAATGACTTCCCAAATATATGCATGGTGATTGTTGATGATATAATTTATCGTGCATCCAATGGTCCAATGATGGATTTTCAATGGATTGACAGAAAGTTTTTTTGTGTGACGAATTTCTCTAAATACAGCTTTAGCATTAGGGGAAACATCCACCAATTTGGTGGGCCCCAATTTGTAATATGCAATACCATGCTGCTCAAGCACCTCCACTGCCATGGGGTATTTACTCACTATTTCGTTGATGGTCAGATATGGGAGTTCCATTTTCCGGATAGATATTTTCCATACTTCCGGCCCATTTTCCAATTCATCCCAGGTAAAAAAGTCCTGCTTTTCCTTTTGAAAAATTTTATAAAGGGGCGCGAGGCTATGGTTGGAAATTAGTTCTAAATGCTTGCCATCTTTCAACTCATGAAAAAGCTTAAAGATAATTTTCTTTCGCAAACTTTTATCTACTCCCCTGACATCAAATACTTTTTTACCACTCATGGTTTTAGCTTTAACATCAAATATATCCCTTGCAAAGAACTCTGGCTTATGACCAATATCATAAGCCGGAGTTTTTCTTTTAGACGTCGCAGACAAAAGCATCATTTTTCCATGTATGGTAGTTCATGGGTTTTCGATGCTTTTTTGACTGTCTTTTTTAGAAATTCAAATAAACACTTAGGCCAACGTTTCTGCCCATTCTTGGGATCTTTCCCCAATCCAAATGCTCATAATAATTGGCATCAAAGATATTATCCATCTTTAGGCTTGTTCTGAAACGCACATCACGCAAACTGAATGATTTGCTAACCTGAAAATTAGCAACTGCATAGCCATGTGTAGGCTGCTCACCAAAATCAGAGTTGACACGATTCTGCTCCATCGCTGCTTCCGCTCCAACTGTAAATACCCAATCCCGCTTCATCCGATAATTCACCTCTAAATTATTTTTCAAAGGTGGGATCAGTGGCAAGGGGTCATTATCCATGGTTTTTCCATAGTTATAGGTCGTTACATTGAGCAAATCGAAGCGTCTCATTTTATATGTCAATTGAGATTCCGCACCAGCGAGCATGGCACCATCCAGATTCTCATACACCTTTACCCCATTGGCACCAATGGTCATAGCACTGAGCTCCGGATCAATCCTTCCCATGATGTATCTGTCAAAATGATAATAGTATCCCGTTAGGTCAATTTTCAAGCGATCAAGATCAAAATGAACAGATGTCTCAAATTGGATAGACTGCTCACTCTTCAGATCTGGCTGGCCCACATAATCATAGCCGTCATAGGCATTGAATAAGTAAAATCCATATTGTTCGCTTTCGGTAGGCATCCGCTGGCCAAAACTCACTTTGGCGTCTATGCCTATCTTCTTATTCAATTCACGGTCCAGTTTCAGGTTGGCATTCCATATAATTTCTCCGGGGTTTGGATCACCAAAATCAAAAACAGAAACCTGTCGTTTTCCCAGATCACTTAGCATATCAATATAATTTGCTTCTACCCTAATCCCACCAACAACAGTTGTTTTATCATTCCATTTAAATGTAGATTGGTTATGGATTCCAATGACTTTTCGCTCAATATCAGGCCAGGTTTCCATAAACATAGGCGGGGATTCCTGAAAGTACATGGTCATTTCCGCATAAGCCAAAGAGCGGTATGCATCGAGTTTTACCTGTCCACTGAGTCGCTCATTGATGGTATATTCCCCTTTGACAAATCCCCCAAAGGTTGTCGTTTGCCCAGGCATATCCATGCGTACAACCACCTCCCGGTTAGAATCGTCCATCACATGTTTTACATGGTTATAATATGCTTTTGCGGTCAGTTGCGTCAGCTTGCCTGTAAGGAACTTATCGTAAGTTGCACCCACAATAAAAGCGTCAGCTGTACCAACATCCATAGGCAATGCCGGATACCCGACATCCCAGGCATTGTCTCCTATCATGCTGATATTTATGAGGTCATTTTTACCAACAAGATAGCTTGCTGCAACAGAATAGTTCACTTTATTATAACCGGAAAAATCTATCACTTCTCCTCCTCCGGCCCGGTAATTTTCTCCTTTTCGGTATGTTCCTCCAACCCTGATTCCGAATTTCTCTTCGCTATAAGCTGAATTAAAAAGAGCCTCAACTCCTTGGTTTGCTGATGTAAATCGCGAACCAAAAGAAGTTTGCCAAATGGGTTTCATGGATATTGAAGGCTTTTTTATCTGCATATCAAAGTTCCCTCCCACGGTCGACCCTGTCTGAAACCCATCGGCCCCTTGGCTGATGCGCAGCTTTTCTAGGTTATTCGGCTCAACATAGGAAGTCACAGGATCCATCTTGTCGGTACAGGCGCCTAGCACCCGCATCCCGTCAATCGTTACGTTGATCTGCCCGGCAGATAGTCCGCGCATCACAGGCTCAAAGGCATAATTACCCCGCTTGATTGCCGATATCCCCACTAGCTTTTCCATGACTTCATCACTAGAACTGAGCGGATCAGATTTGAAATATCTCAAGGCAGTATTATACACATCTCGGTCAGAATGCTCGATCACCAATTCATCGAGTTGGTATTCCCAAGCCACATAGTCTGGTTTGGAAATGGAATCTAAAAATGCAGTTTGAGCCGTGGCAAAATGGCCACAACTCAAAAATGCAAATATCACATGATATCGAAAATAAATCATTTAACGGATTTATTTAAAAGGTAACATCAAAGCTCAAATCCTCAACTTGCTCGCCAGTTTCCAGTTCCAAATTGATTTTCCAATAACCATCCATGGTAAAATTCACCTTTCCCACATAATGCCCATTGGCAGTATGGGCAGGGTCTTCATTATTTGGTGACCCATGGCCCATATCCGGCATTTCCGGTTCCATGGAAATCTGGAACATTTCCACCGCCGGCCAGCTCATCATGGACTCTCTCTTGTGTATCGTAATTTCAAAATCATTGGCACCAACCTCTGGGTCATTTGGCTCCACCATAGTTACGAAATATGTATTGTCACCCATAGAAAATGATTTAACGCGTGATTCTTCAGGCATTACCACAGTAATAGGAATTATAATTTCCCCCGAATCTCCTGTATCATCGTCTTCTACGTATACTCCAAGCGTCCAACTGCCCATTTCCCCACTTGGCATGACGAAATTAACAGCTCCCGCAAAGGCATTTTCAAAGTTGATATCCACTACAGGATCTTCTTTGGGGCATGCGTGCACCATTGTTCCCATATCCATCATGGGATTGAATGTGATTGTGGCATTGGTAAAATCTTCATCAACTCCTACCTTCTGCAACAAAATCTCAAACCGATTATACCCTACCATCAATTTTTGATCGTATTGGTAAATTTTCAAGGTGAGTTCTGTTCCCGGAATTTGTTTTTCACTTAATAGAGTTAACTCTTCTATTTCATTTTTAGGAGTCATATCATCGTCCGAAGAGCAAGAAAATATCCCAGCCGTCAAGACGACAAAAAGTATTGAAATTATATTTTTCATTTATTATAATATTTTGAACAGCATTAAATAATGGGCGTAATCCCGAAAGCTGTTATTTATTTTTAGTTAGAATTATCCCATTTGCACGGTGAATTCATCCGAGCAAGCCGGTTAATGATAAATAGTGCCAAAACCCATGGTTTACATGGATAAAAATAATTGGCGAAAGAAGTTTCTGTTGGAATTAGGCGATGGGTGGATGGAAAATCCTGGAAATATAATCCCCAACAAGAAATACCCTTTCTGTAGGTATCTGGTAAGAATTTTTAGATTTATCCATCTCTTTTACTTCCTGCAAATCCTGCATGACGAATTCTGATTTAGCAATATCAGGGACTACAGGTGTGGATTTTTTTTCCTCGGCCTTGCGCAACTTCTTCATCAGGTAGCACTGACCATTGCAGTTGGATTCCGGCACATATCGGTTTTCGCATAAATATTTTGCGATGTATCCTTGATATGTTTGATAGTACACAAGTATGCTCATTTTTTCAAATGTCTGAAAAAACATTAAGAATATAAGCCCGATGGAAAGTATCCTTTTCAAATCTCTTGCAAATGTAATTGTATTGAATAATTATCAGCATGATTTTGATCATAAAGTTAAATCCTTTTTCAGATAAAGGTTTTGTTCAGAATATATGGCCCTCCTCCAATCTTATTAACTTTTCTACCGTATAATAACATATAATAATAATTAACCTCAAAAATATACAGCTATGAAAAGTGACTCATTTAAAATTCTTACAGGTTTTTTTGTTGGTGCTATGGGAGGACTGATCGCGGGGCTTTTGATCGCACCGGATAGTGGCAAGGGCACGCGAAAAAAAATCAACGATACTGCCAGTAAAATCAAAAATGAATTAAGCGATTTTGCAGAAGAAACCTTGGAAGCTACGAAAAAAAGCATCTCAGAATCCATGGATGATTTGGCAAAAAACCACAAAGAAAAAGATCAAGCAGCACTAAAAAAATAGTGCTTTCGATTTAGCCAGTTAAGTAATCCAAAGGCAATTTGTAAACCACAAAATATCAGACAAAGCAGAAATCCTGATTAGAACAATCGGGATTCCTGCTTTTTTATATCGAAAACGATTAAACTCAAAACCTGCTTTAAAAACCATCTAAAATCCATGAATGCTATCACATTTCGTGGAACAATGAATATCTCCATCTGTTTGCCGTTTGGCTAAACTTTCCTACCTTTTCAAGAATTTTTTTATACATAATTCTACAATGAGGTATTCATTTGCAATCATGAGTTTGTTGCTCTTCCTTCTGGGAGGAATCAGTTGTAAAAGGCAATCTTCCGATGATCTGTCAGCCAAAACTTCATTACCGGAAAAAGTGGACTTTAATTTTCACGTCCGACCCATACTTTCCGATCGATGCTACGCATGCCATGGACCAGATGAAAATGCACGCAAAGGAAATTTTCGTATTGACATCGAATCTAGTGCTTTTGCAGCATTGGACAGCTTAGGAGAACATTTTGGGATAGTTCCCGGCGACTTGGCAAAAAGCAAACTTGTAGATAGAATCAACAGCAAGGATCCGGACATCATGATGCCCCCTCCGGAATCCAATCTAACACTTAACAATTATGAAATTGAAATCCTGAAAAAATGGATCGCTCAGGGTGCAGAATGGAAACCTCATTGGGCTTTTCAGGCTCCCGAAAAGCCATCCATCCCTCAGGTATCTGATGCCAAATGGCCAAAAAATCCAATTGATAATTTTATACTCCAGCGTTTGGATCAAGAAGGTCTCCACCCATCTGAAGAAGCTACTAAAGAAAAGCTGATCCGCAGATTGTCCTTTGATTTGCGCGGCTTGCCGCCAACTTTAGCAGAGATAGAAACTTTTGTAAAAGATGAATCACCCAATGCTTATGAGAGTTTGGTTGATCAATTTTTATCTGAAAAAACCTACGGTGAGCGCATGGCCATGGAGTGGCTTGATCTGGCAAGATATGCTGATTCCCATGGATATCAGGACGATATTGAGCGAAGCATGTGGCCGTGGCGGGATTGGGTGATTGGGGCTTTTAACAGCAATTTGCCTTATGACAAATTCGTATCTTGGCAGTTAGCCGGCGACTTGCTCCCCGATGCGACTTACGAACAAAAATTAGCCACAGGATTTAATAGAAACCATAAAATCACTCAGGAAGTAGGCGTGGTGGATGAAGAATATAGAGTGACCTACGTGCTGGACAGAACGAATACTTTTTCTACGGCTTTCCTAGGTCTCACGGTGGAATGCGCCCAATGCCACGACCATAAATATGACCCCATTAGCCAAAAGGAATATTACAGCTTATTTAGTTTTTTCAATAGCGTTCCGGAAAAAGGACGTGTTGATTACGGCGTGGAAGTCGCCAATCCATCATTGCCCATACCTGAAGAAGAGGCGGAAGAGTTGAAAAATTATGTTCGGAAATTATTCACTACCCAACAATCAAAAGTACAAGGATACACAGACAATCTTTGGGCTAGAGGTTTTGATCCAAACCAGATTGAAATAAATCAAAAAACCACCAAACTCCCGGAAGGATTGAAGGCGTGGTATCCTTTGGATTACATAGAAAATGGAGAAACAGAGGAAGTTGTCAACCAAAAAACTGCGATTGTCAACAATGAACCAATTCCCATCTCGGGAAAACATTCAGGAGGCCTGGAATTGATGGGAAGGAATTTTGTGACTTTAAACCCCTCAAAATCCATGGATTTCACAAAGCCTTTTAGTGCGAGCTTTTGGATTAAGTCACTCGACGGGGGTATTCGCGGACCGATTTTGGCTTCCCGTGATAATAACCAAAACACCAACTTCCTGCTGGAGATCAGCAACAACAAAGACATTCGTATAAGATGGCACAATCCAAAAACTAAAACAGACCTTCGCTTATTTAGCGTTAAGACCCTTGCGGCAAATGAATGGATAAATGTGGTCGCAACCCATGACGGATCACTTAAAAGTTCGGGTGTGAAACTCTATATGAACGGGGAATTGCTGGAAGTCTACGAAATATCCGATGACTTCCGGGGCAAGCTGGCAACACCCAATGAGTTGTTTTTGGGCAGCAACAATTCTGGTTCCGGATTTATGTCGGGGCAACTGGACGAAGTGATGCTTTTTGACCGGGCGCTTTCCGCTCAGGAAATCAATGAAGTGGTTTCGTACAATCCTATGGTAGAGTTACTGACAAAAGACAATAAATCCGAATCGGATATCAAACGGCTATTTTTTCATCAATTGTCACACCACAATCTCCAATACCAAAACATGTCCGAGCGATTGGTGGGTTATAAAATCCGAGAAGGGCGTACTGAAGATATCGTCGTAAAACCAACCATGGTAATGGCTGACATGGAAGAGCCCAGACCAACTTTCGTACTGAACAGAGGACAATATGATGCCCCAGGCAATGAGCCTTTGCACTCAGGAACCCCCAAGGCAGTCATGGATTTTAACCCCATTTTACCACAAAATAGACTTGGTTTGGCACAATGGCTCTTCGATTCAAAAAATCCGTTAACTGCTCGCGTAGCTGTCAATCGCTATTGGCAGATGATATTTGGACGTGGCATTGTGGCCACACCTGGAGACTTCGGCAGCCAAGGTTCCTTACCGTCCCACCCTGCCATGCTCGATTGGCTCGCAATCGAATTCCAAGAATCAGATTGGGACGTAAAAAAGCACCTAAAATCCATGGTAATGTCTTCCACTTATCGACAGTCCGTGACAACCAGCAAACAACTGCAACACCTAGATCCGGACAATATTTTATTGGCAAGAGGGGCTCAGGTTCGTCTTCCCGCTGAAATGATCCGCGACCATGCGCTGGCATCTGCAGGCTTGCTAAGCCAACATTTAGGTGGCCCGAGTGTGAAACCTTATCAGCCAAAAGGCCTATGGCTCGAAGTGGCTTCCGGCAATCAGAGCTTGCGAAAATACATCCAAGACCACGGAGAAGAATTATATCGCAGGAGCATATACACTTTTTGGAAACGCACTTTACCTCCTCCATCTATGACTATTTTTGATGCCCCGGGCAGGGAACTATGCATCGTCAAACGAAACGCAACAAGCACTCCAATGCAGGCGTTGGTATTGCTCAACGATCCGCAATTTATAGAGGCATCGCGCCTATTGGCTGCGAGGATGCTCCAAGAAGGAGGCGCAACGACAGAAGAGCGAATTGCTTTTGCTTTTCAATTGGCAACTTCACGTGCTCCAACTTCAAAAGAAGTTCAATTGCTCAATGATCTGTATCAGGATGAGAAAGCTGATTTTGAATCTAACCCGGAAGACGCTGAAAAATTTCTTTCCATTGGGGAATATAAAACCGATGAAAATTTCTCATCGGTAGATTTGGCGGCATATACTGTGTTGGCCAATACAATTTTGAATATGACTGAAACCATTCTAAAGGGGTAAAAAACATGAACCCGGCGTGGCCGGAGCAAATTGAGGAAGCCCAAGGGCATGATCAAGCTTTTATGCAGTCCGAAGTTTTAATAGAAATACAAATGAACGAAAAAGACCTTCTAGAACATTTTTCACCATTGCAACTGAGCCGCAGGGCTTTTTTGAGCAAAACGGGTGCAGGAATCGGCATGGCTGCATTGGGCAGTATATTGCCAGGATGTTCGGGTTTCATGGAAAATGAACACATTTCCCAATTGAAATTGCCACATCATGTAGCCAAGGCCAAGCGAGTTATTTATCTTTTTCAAAGTGGCGGTCCGGCACAGATGGAGTTATTTGATTATAAGCCAATGTTGAAAGAACGGGAAGGTGAAGACCTACCCGATTCAATTCGCAACGGGCAACGGCTCACCGGAATGACAGCCGGACAAAAGTCCTTTCCGCTCAAAGGAGCTATACGAGAATTTAAACAGCATGGAAAAAGTGGGGCTTGGGTAAGCGATTTGATGCCATATACTGCCGGTATTGTCGATGATCTGTGCTTTGTGAAATCACTCCACACCGAAGCGATCAACCACGATCCTGCCATGACATTTTTCCAGACTGGTTCGCAGCAAAGCGGTCGGCCAAGCATGGGTTCGTGGCTCAGCTATGGCCTTGGCAGCAATAACAAGAACTTGCCAGCATTTTGCGTGCTCCTTTCCAAAGGTACAGGAAGGGTAGCAGCAGCTCAGCCACTTTCTTCCCGACTTTGGGGAACAGGTTTTCTCCCATCTCTACATCAAGGAGCACAATTCCGATCTGGGAAAGAACCTGTTTTGTATCTAACCAATCCGGAAGGGATCGACCATCATAGTCGGAGAAGGGTTTTAGATTATTTGGGGGAGTTAAATCAACTCTACCATTATGAGACTCAAAATCCTGAGGTGCAATCTCGAATCGCGCAATACGAAATGGCCTACCGCATGCAAACCTCCGTTCCGGAAGTCATGGATGTGTCGGGCGAACCTGATGAAGTCTATGAGCTTTATGGCCCCGAGTCCAGAACGCCGGGTACTTATGCGGCAAATTGTCTACTGGCTAGAAGGCTTGCCGAACGGGACGTCAACTTTATACAATTGTACCATCAAGGTTGGGACCATCACAACGACTTGCCCGATCACATCGCCAAGCAATGCAAAGACACAGATCAAGCTTCTGCCGCTTTGGTCACAGACTTAAAGCGCCGCGGCTTGCTCGATGACACGCTCGTGATTTGGGGCGGCGAATTTGGAAGAACAAATTATTCACAAGGCATCGACATAGGTGCCCGCTATGGCCGCGATCATCACCCAAGATGCTTTACCGCTTGGATGGCAGGCGGCGGCATCAAGCCCGGCATCAGCTATGGAGAAACTGATGAATTTGGTTATAATGTAATCAAAGACCCAGTCCATGTCCATGATTTTCAGGCCACCATTCTGAATCAAATGGGTATCGATCACGAGCGACTTACCTTCAAACACCAAGGAAGAAGATATAGATTGACTGACGTACATGGAAATATCGTAAAAGAGATATTGGCATAATTTGATTCCAATAACTATCAAAAATCCATGAGAATCAGAATATTAAAACCATTATATTTGTAATTGACCTTTACTATATATTATTGAAATCAGATTCTTTAGAATGAAATATAATCTTCTCTATATCCCATTTGTACTGGTCTTCCTCTATGCTTGTCATAATGACAAATCACAGACTTTTTCCGGGAGCACTGGCAAAATCCCTGACACTGTAGATTATAACATCCACATCAAGCCCATTCTTTCCGATAGGTGCTTTGCATGCCATGGGCCAGATAAAAATGCGATGAAGGCCGGTTTGGCACTTTATACAGCTGACCTTGCTTACAAAGAATTAAAAGAAAATCCCGGCCACTTTGCAATTGTACCGGGAAAAACGGATCAAAGTGAAGTAATCCAAAGAATAAATTCTAAAGATGGAGAAATAGTGATGCCTCCGCCAGAATCTAATTTGGTTTTAAATGATTATGAAAAAAAGCTAATCACCAAGTGGATCGAGCAAGGGGCAGTATACAAGCCACATTGGTCCTTGATACCTGTGTCGAAGACAAATATTCCCAAAGTGGGCGATGAAGCATGGATTTCTAATCCTATTGACAATTTCATTTTGGCCAAACTGGAAAACATGGGTCTGGAACCTGAGAAAAAAGCTTCTAAAGAAAAACTGCTTCGCCGAGTTTCATTTGACCTCATCGGGTTACCCCCTACAGTGAAAGAACTCGACGATTTCCTACAAGACGAAAGCGATAATGCCTACGAAAATGTGGTTGATCGCTTACTTGCTTCTCCACATTATGGAGAAAGAATGGCCAGTGACTGGCTGGATGTTTCAAGATATGCGGATTCTCATGGTTATCAGGATGACCGCCCCAGAACCATGTGGCCTTGGCGCGATTGGGTGATCACTGCATTTAATAAAAACCTTCCTTACGATGATTTTGCCACATGGCAACTGGCAGGAGATTTGCTACCCAATGCCACTTATGAGCAAAAATTGGCAACGGGATTCAACAGGAATCATGCTATTACGCAGGAAGGTGGTGTGATTGAGGAAGAGTACCTTACAGAATATGCAGCAGACCGTGTGCAAACTTTTGGCACTGCATTTCTAGGGCTCACCATCCAATGCGCCAGATGCCACGACCATAAATATGACCCTATTTCTCAAAAAGAACATTACGAATTATTTGCCTTTTTTAATAACAATAAAGAAAGAGGCCAAATCAGTTATAGCGATCTTGCCCCTACTCCTGCGATCAAATATGAAAACAAAGATTTGGAAAATGAAGTAGCTGCCATCAAGGAAATGTTATCCAAAGAAGAGACAGAGCAGCAAAATTTCCATCCAAAAATAGAAGAGCAAAAACTAAAAGAGTGGTACGACAATCTGGACTGGGAATCCCTTAAAACAAAAGGACTGCAAGCAAAATATAGCCTGGACTCTCGCGAGGGTGATAATATGAAAGATGACGTAACTCATGGATTTTCGGGCACTTTAAACTATAAATTACCCCTCAAGGTACCTATCCCTGTTTCCGTTCCAGGAAAATTTGACAACGCTCTACTTTTTAACGGAAGCAATACCCTCACCATCGGCGATGTAGGCGACTACGAATACCACCAGGAATTTTCCCTTGGTGGATGGATCAAATATGATACAGTTCAGGAGCGCGTTGCCGGTATATTGTCCCGAAGAAATGGTGAACACAGCAACAGCGGATATGGCCTATATCTGGATAAAGACAGCAAGCTGCGGTTTCAAATTGTCCATTTCCTCAGAAACAATATACTTATAGATGTCAAAACAAAAATCAAAATCCCGATCTCGGAATGGACCAATATCTACGGCACTTATGATGGTTCCGGCAAGGCCTCCGGATTAGGTTTATTTGTTAATGGCAAAAAGCAGGAAGTAGAAGTATTGTCAGACAATCTGGAAGGGAGAAGTATTTTGGTTGGCACACAACTTACAGTTGGCAACTGGATGATACGCGCCGTCAACAAATCATACCTTGGCGGGTTCAATGGTGCCATTGATGAGATATCTCTATACAACCGGGAACTTAGCCCGCTGGAAGTGAAGTATTTGTATGATCAGCAACCCCAATATGATAAGGATGTGGTGTATCAAACCTACCTCAAAAGTGAGAGCAAGCCTTTGGAAGTAATTCAGAAAAAACTAGATAGTTTGCGAACCATAGACACCGAAATTCCTTATGTCATGGTAATGGAAGAACTTGATAGCGTAAAGCCTGCCTATATTTTGGAGCGAGGTGTTTACAGTGCTCATGGAGAAAGAGTAGATCGTGAAACGCCAAAGTCAGTATTACCATTCTCTGACGAACTTCCCCAAAATCGCCTTGGATTGGCCATGTGGTTATTTGATGAAAAAAACCCATTAACAAGCAGGGTGATGGTCAATAGATTGTGGCAAAAAGTATTTGGCCAAGGTTTAGTTTCCACACCGGAGGATTTTGGCAACCAGGGCAATCTGCCCTCACACCCGGAACTGCTCGACTGGTTGTCTATGGAATTTATGCATAATGGCTGGGACATGAAAAAAATGCTCAAAATGATGGTGATGTCATCAACTTACCAGCAATCCTCTGAGATTGAACCAAGAAAGCATGCCATGGATTCTGAGAACATTTATCTGGCGAGAGGGCCATACAAAAAGCTAAGTGCTGAAATGATCCGTGATCAGGCCTTAGCCTCCAGTGGCCTTCTCAACGAGAAAATTGGGGGTAAGTGGGTAAAACCCTACCAGCCTGCCGGAATCTGGAAAGAACTGGCTAACCAAATCGGGGAAAACAAATACAGACAAGGAACCGGAGCGGATCTCTATCGACGGAGCATTTATACCTATTGGAAACGGACGATCCCTGTCCCTTCTATGCTCACCTTTGATGCTTCTGAAAGAGCGATGTGTACTGTAAAAAGACAGACAACAAGTACTCCACTTCAGTCACTGGTGTTACTCAATGACCCGCAATACATGGAAGCATCAAGGATATTGGCTACTCGCCTCATCCAATCTTCCAACGATCCTTCAGATTGGATTGACAATGCATTCAAAAGGTTGGTCACTAGGGAGCCAACTCCTCACGAATCAGATCTACTCATGGAAATTTATACCTCTGAATTGCAAAGGTTTGAGAAAGATTCAAATAGTGGACTTGAAATTGTAGAAATTGGAGAAGCTCCTTATCCGCAGGATGCAGATATAAAAACATTGGCCGCACTCACGATTGTAATCAATGCAGTGCTAAATCTGGATGAAAGCAAGCATTCCTAAATTATGCCCTGAACTAATAGAACTAGAAAATGAGCGAAATCTATTCAGAACATTTACATAGAATCAACCGACGGCATTTCCTATCAAAAGCCAGTTTGGGTATTGGGAGTCTCGCTTTGGGTTCCCTATTTGGATGTAATACATCCAATAAAAACACAATGCTGAGCGAAACAGGAGCTCTACTAAAAGCTCCGCATTTCGCACCAAAGGCCAAACGGATCATTTACTTATTTCAAAGTGGTGGACCCTCTCAAATCGACCTTTTTGATTACAAACCGCTGCTCATGAAAATGCGAGGAGAGGATCTGCCAGATTCTATCCGACAAGGACAGCGGTTGACAGGCATGACTGCCGGGCAATCCTCTTTCCCACTTGCCCCCGCCATATTTGATTTCAAGCGATACGGACAAAGCGGTACCTGGGTCAGTGAGCTAATGCCGCATACTGCTAAAGTAGTAGATGATCTTTGCTTTATAAAATCCATGCATACCGAAGCAATTAATCATGATCCGGCGATTACTTTTTTTCAAACTGGATCGCAACAGGCGGGGCGACCTAGTATGGGTTCTTGGTTGAGTTATGGTCTTGGAAGTATGAACGAGTCCTTGCCTACTTTCAGCGTGCTATTATCTCGTGGAGCTCAGCGTCCACAGCCAATTTATTCTAGACTTTGGGGTAATGGTTTCCTGGCATCTTTACATCAAGGTGTACAATTCCGATCAGGAAAAGACCCTGTACTATACCTTCAAAACCCATCAGGAATTACGTCCGCATCCAGAAGACAAGTGCTTGATGTCCTGTCAGAAATGAATGATATTAGGATGGATGAATTTGGGGATCCTGAGATTCAATCTAGAATTGCACAGTACGAAATGGCGTATAAAATGCAGACCTCAGTTCCCGAAGCCACTGATCTTTCAGATGAACCAGATGAGGTTTTTGAATTGTATGGAGAAGAAGCAAGAAAGCCGGGCACCTATGCTGCCAATTGTCTCTTGGCTAGAAGAATGGCTGAGCGAGATGTGAAATTCGTGCAATTGTATCATCTCGGTTGGGATCAGCATACAGACCTTCCCAAAGAACTAACATCACAGTGCCGAGATACAGATCAAGCCTCTGCTGCTTTGGTTACAGACTTAAAAAGAAGAGGCCTTCTTGACGATACTTTGGTGATTTGGGGAGGGGAATTTGGCCGCACGAATTATAGTCAGGGAAGATTGACGGAAACTAACTATGGCCGCGATCATCACCCAAGATGCTTTACTGTTTGGATGGCTGGTGGGGGTGTCAAGCCTGGGATTTCTTATGGAGAAACAGACGATTTCAGCTATAATATAGTGAAAGACCCTGTTCATGTCCATGATTTTCAGGCTACCATTTTACACCAAATGGGCATTGATCATGAACGCCTTACCTTTAAACATCAAGGACGACGGTATCGACTGACCGATGTTCATGGACATGTCGTGAAGGATGTTTTAATTTAACTACAAGACTCTAAAAACTAAGTGAAAATACTATTCCGAATTTTCATGATAGCCTTTCTTTTTTCCGCTTGTGGCAAAAAGGGGAATGATACTGTCTCTGTGGTTAAGATGCCGGACAGTGTAGATTATAATATCCATATCAAACCTATACTTTCAGACAGGTGCTTTGCATGCCATGGGCCAGATAAGAACGCTATGAAGGTTGGTTTGGCATTACATACCTCCGAAGGTGCCTATGCTGAGCTAAAGGAAAACCCGGGACATTTTGCCATTGTCCCAGGAAAAAAGGAGGAGAGCGAAGTCGTACGCAGAATCATGTCTTCTGATCCTGAAGAAATGATGCCCCCGGCAGAATCAAATTTGAAATTGAATGATTATGAGCGGCGATTGATCACCAAATGGATTGAACAGGGTGCTGTTTACAAACCTCATTGGTCGCTAATTTCCCCAACGAAACCTAAAATTCCTGAAGTGGGAAATAAGGCATGGATTTCCAACCCTATTGACAACTTCATCCTGGCCAAACTGGAATCGCAAGGATTGGATCCAGAAGCAAGGGCCACCAAAGAAAAACTGCTGCGGCGTGTAACATTCGACATCACGGGGCTTCCGCCAACAATTGAGGAACTAGATGATTTTCTTGATGATAAAAGTGAAGATGCCTACGAAAAAATGGTTGATAATTTATTAGCGAGCATTTCTTACGCAGAGCGCATGTCTTCCAGATGGCTCGACATTGCACGATATGCCGATTCTCATGGATATCAGGATGATTTTTACAGAACAATGTGGCCTTGGAGGGAATGGGTAATTCAAGCGTATAATGAAAATAAACCTTTTGACGAATTTATCATTTGGCAAATGGCTGGGGATCTATTGCCAATTGCCACGTATGAGCAAAAATTAGCCTCAGGATTCAACAAAAACCACAGTATCAATCAAGAAGGTGGCATCATCGAGGAAGAATATAAAGTGGAGTATGTGGCAGATAGAACAAATACAGTTGGAGCTGCTGTTTTGGGGCTCACTTATGAATGCGCCAGGTGCCATGACCACAAATACGACCCCATCTCACAGAAAAACTACTACCAAATGTATGCTTTTTTTAATAGCGTCCCCGGAGAAGGAAAGGGTAGATTGATGGGGTACTCCCCGGGGTCTAATGTCACATATCCCGAAGAGAAACTGAATGAGTTGCGCAATTATCTTTCAAAAATCAATAGCGATCAATCCAAGGCCATCTTCTCACGAAAAAAAGAAGTATTTGACAATAGGTTGCAGGATAAAAAATTTGCCGCTTGGCTACAAAATTTCTCTTCGAAAAGCATCGAAAATCCATGGCCACAAATCTCCGATGCGACCTACTTTTCATTCGATGATCTGGACGACTCGTCACGAACCGACAACTGGAACATTGCTAATAAGGAACAGAAAATTAAGATCATCAGACCTAAGTCTGGAAAATATGGCCCGGGCTTATTCAGTGAAGACGGACAGGAATATCCCCTCGGAAACCATGATTATATCGCAGGGAACCATTCATTTACCATTGCCTTCTGGTATTACAATCGGCACAAAAACAGCAAAATTCTTCTATCCAAAATAGATGATAAATCTGAATCAGGCATAAAAATCGTCAGCAGATCGGGATATCTCGAATTTCAAATCCAAAATTCAACAAAGGATTCCAGCACTCCTTTAATTTCTGACAAGCTGATACCGGACAATCAATGGGCGCACATTGCATATTCATTTGACGGATCAGGGGTAACTCAAGGTATTTCTATGTATGTAAATGGAGAGACCATGCCTCTCATTGGTGACAGAAATCAAAAAATACCTAATCTTTCAGAAAATGCTATAATCATTGTTGGGCCTGATGGTCTGCGCGAGTCGGGCATAGATGAAATATACCTCGCAGACCATGAACTGAATCACGATGAAACCCAGTCAGTTTATCAGTACAATCCAATAGCCACGTTGACAAAAACCAGCTTTACAGAATTGCAGGAAGCAGATCAAAATCGCATCCTCAATCATTTTTTATACAAGGAAGACCGTGACTTCGGTATAGCCTTGCGCAACTTATCTGCTGTAAAGTATAAAAAACTAGATGTGCCAGACGAAGGTGAAATACACGCCATGACCATGTCTGATTTACCGAAACCAAACCAAACCTTTATCCTTAATAGAGGTGCCTATGATGCCCCCGAAGAGGAAGTATTTCCAGATACGCCCGAATCCATTTTAAGCTTTAGTGACACACTCCCCAAAAACAGGCTAGGTCTGGCCTACTGGTTGGTAAGCCCTAAAAATCCATTAACCGCACGTGTGGCCGTCAATCGCTATTGGGAATATATTTTTGGCCGGGGAATTGTAAAAACATTGGAAGATTTTGGCAACCAAGGTGACCTTCCCTCCCATCCGGAATTGCTTGATTGGCTGGCAGTCACCTTCATGGAAAATGGATGGAATACCAAGGCTATGATAAAGCTGATGGTGATGTCATCGACTTATCAACAGCAATCTGCCACCACCAAAGAAAAGAGGGAGATCGACCCGGAAAACATTTATCTCTCAAGGGGCGAACGGTACCGCTTACCGGTAGAGATGATCCGCGATCAAGCACTCGCAGTTAGTGGTTTGCTCAACTCTAAAATTGGTGGGCCGAGTGTGCGCCCCTACCAACCAGATAATCTCTGGGGAGCAGTCACCGGAGGCGGAGGTGGTCCGATTGCAAAATTCGTACTCGACATTAGCGAAGACCTTTATAGAAAAAGCCTCTATACTTTTTGGAAGCGTACAGTCCCTCCGCCATCCATGCTTACTTTCGATGCAGCTACTCGCGACAGGTGCATTGTGAGTCGACAAAACACCAATACCCCATTGCAAGCTTTGGTATTGATGAACGATCCACAATATATGGAAGCTGCCAGAGTAATGGCTCAAAATATATTAATGAAAAATCATACCAAAGAAGAAAATATTGCATTCGCTTTCCGAAAGCTTACGAGTAGAAATGCTGATGAATCGGAAATGGAAATGCTAATAGAAGTGTATGAGGAAAGCATGGCCTCCTTCCGGGAAAATCCGAGCCTTGTCCCAGAACTACTCCAAGTAGGTGAATATTTTGTGGATAAAAATTTGGACCAGCAAGAATTGGCAGCTCACACCATCGTGTGCAGCACCATATTAAATTTGGACGAAACCATAACTAAAGAATAAGCTGATGGATGACGTACATGAATATCAGATGAACTTGAACCGGCGGGAGTTTTTATCCAAAACCAGTTTAGGCTTGGGGGCGGCCGCCCTAGCATCTATCCTTCCGGGTTGTGATTTTCATTCCAGTACGAAACTACAAGACTTGGGAGCATCAAGCAAACCAGCTCTGGATTTAATGCACTTTGCGCCAAAGGCCAAGCGCGTCATTTATTTATTCCAAAGTGGAGGGCCTTCACAGATTGAACTCTTTGATCCTAAGCCTACCCTTACTAAAATGTTTGGTGAGGAACTTCCGGCTTCAGTGCGCATGGGTCAACGCCTTACGGGTATGACCTCCGGACAGGCATCTTTCCCGCTAGCAGGTTCCTATTTTAATTTTGAACAAAAAGGAAAAAGTGGCGCATGGATTAGTGAGGCTTTACCGCACATTGGAGAGATAGCAGATGAACTGTGTATTATAAAGAGCATGCATACAGAAGCTATAAATCACGATCCTGCCATTACATTTTTCCAAACCGGAAATCAACAAGCAGGAAGGCCCTGCATGGGTTCTTGGCTAAGTTATGGACTAGGTAGTCTTAACAAAAACCTACCGACTTTTAGCGTTTTGCTCTCCAGGGGATCTGGCAGACCCAATGCACAGCCGCTTTATTCGCGACTTTGGGGCAATGGTTTTTTGCCTTCTTTGCATCAAGGAGTAGAATTTCGATCCGGTGCCGATCCGGTGCTGTACTTAAATGACCTACCGGGCATTACCAAAAAGACCAGACGAAAGATGCTAGATAAGATCGCGGAAATTAACCAAAACAAGTTTCACGCAAATGGTGACCCGGAAATCCTAACCAGAATATCTCAATACGAAATGGCGTACCGCATGCAAACTTCGGTACCGGAAACCATGAATATCAATAAAGAACCTGATGAAATATTTGAGATGTATGGCCCAGATTCTAGAACTCCCGGCAGCTATGCGGCCAATTGCATTCTTGCAAGAAGAATGGCAGAGCAGGATGTCAGGTTTATCCAACTGTACCACATGGGTTGGGATCAACATGATAACTTGCCGGATGGTATTGGTAAGCAATGCCGGGATGTGGACCAGCCTACCGCAGCTCTGATCATGGATTTGAAGCGACGTGGACTGCTTGACGATACTCTTGTCGTGTGGGGTGGTGAATTTGGCCGTACAAATTACTCGCAGGGCAAATTGACACCAGAGCGCTATGGCAGGGATCATCATCCAAAATGCTTCAGTATCTTCATGGCTGGAGGTGGCGTAAAACCCGGTATGTCTTATGGAGAAACAGATGATTTTAGCTATAATATCGTGAAGGATCCCGTGCACGTCCATGACTTTCAGGCCACATTGATGCACCTACTCGGTATCGACCATGAAAAACTGACTTATAAACATCAGGGACGAAGGTATAGATTGACAGATGTAGAGGGCCATGTGGTAAAGGACATTCTAGCTTAGTTTAAATAAAAATGCTGTGATCATAAAACACCTTTTTTCTATTTTGATAATTGCTTCCATCTTTAGCGCCTGCAAAGATGTTAATCAGGAATCTGCCACAAAACTCCCAGAGGTAGTGGATTACAACATCCATATCAAACCCATCCTTTCTGATAGATGCTTTGCTTGCCACGGACCGGACAGAAACGCCTTGAAGGCAGGCCTGGAGCTTTATATCGCAGACAGTGCATATGCCGAACTAGGAGAAAATCCTGGCCATTATGCCATTGTACCGGGAAAGATCGACCAAAGTGAAGTTGTCAAAAGAATCATGTCCGCCAATGACGAAGAGCGCATGCCTCCTATCGAATCCAATCTTTCCCTAAATGATTATGAAAAACAATTAATTACCAAATGGATTAAGCAGGGGGCTGTTTACAAACCTCATTGGTCGTTCATCCCTGTATCCAAGCCAAAAGTACCTAAAGTCCATGAGCAGGATTGGATAGCCAACCCAATTGATAACTTCATTTTAGCAAAACTGGAAACTAAAGGTTGGAAGCCAGAACCAAAAGCCTCCAAGGAAAAATTGCTCCGACGCGTGACTTTTGATATTACAGGGCTCCCGCCGACAATAGAAGAAATAGATGCTTTCTTGGAAGATGAAAGTGAAGATGCCTATGAAAAGGTAGTTGACAGGCTTCTGGGTTCTGTCGCGTATGCCGAACGCATGACTTCCAGATGGCTGGACATCGCACGATATGCAGATTCCCATGGATATCAGGTGGATTTTTACCGGAGCATGTGGCCTTGGCGGGAATGGGTCATCCAAGCCTATCACGAAAACAAGCCCTTCGATGAATTTATCACTTGGCAGTTGGCAGGGGATTTACTACCAAACGCTACTTACGAACAAAAACTCGCTACAGGATTTAACCGAAACCATAGCATCAATCAGGAAGGTGGGATCATCGATGAGGAGTTTAGGGTAGAATACGTGGCTGACAGAACCAATACACTCGGTGCCTCCTTGCTTGGGCTTACCTTGGAATGTGCACGATGCCACGACCATAAGTACGATCCAATCTCTCAAAAAAACTATTACGAATTCTATAGCTTCTTTAACAGTGTTCCTGAAAAAGGATATGCGGGAGGCCCAGCTCCCAACCCGTCAGTGAAATATCCCAAAGAAAAGCTCGATACGCTTAGAAACTATCTTGCAGGAATCTCTACCCGTCAATCGGAAATTTTGCAAAAAAGAAAGGAAGAAGTTCATGAAACTCCGATGGACGATGAGAAATTTGTGGCTTGGCTAAAAAACAATCAGGAGGCAACAGTGGAAATAAAATCACCCCCCCCAACCCCTAAGACCTACCTTTCATTTGATGATCCGTCTAATCCCAAAATCCATCAAAAATCCATAAGAAAAGGAAAATATGCCACTGGTTATTTTATGGAAAAAGGTCTGAATTACGATCTTGGTGCACAGGGATTTATTGCCGAAAACAAGCCTTTTTCTATTTCATGCTGGTTGTACAATAAATATTATCTAAACAGAATACAGCTTTTCTCTAAAATCAATCCTGCAGTTGGCAATGGCCTCATAATCAAGTCTGAATTTCGGTATCTCCAAATAAATGTGGCTAAATCCCAAGAAAACAACGGTCTTAAATTGGTTTCCAAAGAGATCATTCCTGATCTGGAATGGGTGCAGATCACTATCACCTACGATGGTTCTGGATCGACAAACGGTTTTTCCCTTTATGTTAATGGAGCACCGATGGAATTGGTCGGTGACTTGCAGCAGCCAGTATCACGAATCCCGAAAAATAATTCGTTCATCGTTGCCCCAGATGGATTAAATAACTCTGGAATAGATGAAATTTATCTTTTTGATAAGGCACTTGATGAAAAAGAAATACAGGAATTATACCAATACAATCCTTTGAAAATCGCCTTAAAAAGTAATTTCAATACACTTGATGAAAACCAGAAATCACTTTTGATCGACCAATATCTGTATCATGAAGATCGCATTGTCCGCATTGCTCTGCGCAATCTGGATGCAGCAGTATACAAAAAGCTAGATGTGCCGGAAAATGGGGATTTAACCGTGATGACCATGGCAGAAATGTCGGAACCGAACCCAACGTTCGTCCTCAACCGGGGAGCTTACGATGCTCCGAGCGAAGAAGTATTCCCTAACACCCCACAGTCTATTTTAAGCTTTGGCGACTCGTTGCCAAAAAACCGTCTGGGACTAGCGCAGTGGTTGATGAATCGTAAAAATCCATTGACATCACGTGTTGCTGTCAATCGGTACTGGGAATATATTTTTGGTAGAGGCATTGTAAAAACCGTAGAAGATTTTGGCAATCAGGGAAGCCTTCCCTCCCACCCCGAATTGCTTGATTGGCTTGCAGCCACTTTCATGGAAAATGGATGGAATACCAAGGCAATGATCAAACTCATGGTGATGTCATCTACCTATCAGCAACAATCTTCCACAGGTATTGAAAAGAGGGAAATGGATCCGGAAAATGTTTTTATGGCGAGAGGATCAAGGTACCGATTGTCGGGAGAGATGATCCGGGACCAAGCCTTGGCCGCCAGTGGGCTGCTAAATAAAAAAGTCGGCGGACCGGGAGTGCGCCCCTATCAGCCAGAAAACTTATGGAGTGATGTCACCGCAGTTGGTGGTGGCCCTTTAGCAAAATACGTTCTGGATGTAAGCGAGGATTTGTACCGCAGAAGCCTCTATACCTTTTGGAAGCGAACGGTTCCGCCTCCTGCCATGCTCACTTTTGATGCCGCCACTCGAGATAGATGTATCGTAAGTCGCCAAAACACCAATACCCCGCTACAAGCCTTGGTATTAATGAATGACCCTCAATTCATGGAAGCTGCAAGGGTTATGGCACAAAAATTATTGGCCTCTAACCCATCTCCAGAAGACAACCTGACGATGGCTTTTCGGAAATTAACTGGAAGGCAGCCAAAGCCAAGCGAATTGGAAATATTGCTTGGGTCTTATCAACAAAGTTTGGAATCATTCCGTAAAAATCCATCGCGTAGTTTGGAGTTGATAAAGGTTGGAGATTACACCATTAATGAAAATCTGGATCAAAACATGCTTGCAGCTCAAGCAATTACAATTAGTTCCATCATGAATTTGGACGAAACCATTTCAAAAGAATAGCGCTTATGGACGAATTACATGAATATCAAATGAATCTAAACAGGCGGGAATTCCTTTCGAAAACGAGTCTGGGTTTGGGGGCAGCAGCTTTGGCTTCTATCCTGCCGGGATGTGGTTCCAAAGCAATTTCAGGGTTAGAAAGTCTGTCTGGCAAAAAAGCATTGAGTGTAACGCATTTTGCCCCAAAGGCCAAACGTGTCATTTATTTATTCCAAAGTGGTGGCCCATCACAAATAGAACTCTTTGATCCCAAGCCAGTACTCACCAATATGTTTGGCGAAGAATTGCCCGACTCCGTGCGGATGGGGCAAAGACTCACCGGTATGACTTCAGGGCAGGCATCATTTCCATTGGCAGGTTCCTATTTCAAATTTTCTCAAAAAGGAAAAAGTGGCACATGGATCAGTGAAGCCTTACCTCATATTGGAGAGATTGTGGATGAATTATGTTTCGTCAAAAGTATGTATACGGAGGCTATCAATCATGGGCCTGCAACGGCTTTTTTTCAAACCGGGCATCAACAACCTGGGAGGCCTTCCATAGGCTCATGGCTGAGTTATGGTCTGGGGAGTTTGAACAACAACCTTCCTACTTTCAGTGTATTGCTTTCCCGGGGATCAGGACGACCAAATGCGCAGCCTTTATATTCTCGCCTTTGGGGAAATGGCTTTTTGCCATCACTTCACCAAGGTGTGCAGTTCCGCTCTGGCGCAGACCCTGTATTGTATTTGAATGACCTGCCTGGCATCGACAAGCAAACAAGACGGCGAATGCTCGATGACATTGCCGCATTGAATCAGATAAAACATGCTGAAAACGATGACCCTGAAATCCTGACCAGAATTGCTCAATACGAAATGGCCTACCGCATGCAGACTTCAGTGCCAGAAACCATGGATTTTTCGGATGAGCCGGAAGATGTTTTTGAATTGTACGGTCCTGATTCCAGAATACCTGGTACTTATGCAGCCAACTGCATCTTGGCTAGAAGGCTTGCTGAAAAAGATGTGCGCTTCATCCAGCTCTACCACATGGGTTGGGATCAGCATGATAATTTGCCCGTCGGCCTGGGTAAGCAATGCAAGGACGTGGACCAACCTTCTGCTGCACTAATAAAAGACTTGAAACGTCGCGGTTTACTGGATGATACACTAGTAATCTGGGGAGGCGAGTTTGGCAGAACCAATTATTCACAGGGCAAACTGACTCCGGAAAACTACGGTCGGGATCACCATCCACGATGCTTCAGTATTTTCATGGCCGGGGGCGGCATTAAGCCTGGAATTACCTATGGAGAAACAGACGATTTTAGCTACAATATCGTGAAAGACCCTGTGCATGTCCATGATTTTCAGGCTACGATGATGCACCTCCTAGGCATTGACCATGAAAAATTGACCTACAAACATCAGGGCAGAAGGTACCGATTGACCGATGTTCATGGACATGTGGTGAGAGATATCTTGGCCTAATTTAGGGTATCCTATTTAAATCGCAGTGAAATTCAACATCATTTCCAAGTCTTTCTACTTTCTGGTGCAACCCAACAGAACGGATTGCCCACAAAAAAATCCTCATGAAAGAGGATTTTTTTGTCACTAAGACTGATATTTGCTTAATACTACTGAGTGTTACGTGGTCATCTCGGCTACAGGTTCTTCAACAATCACCTCGATTTCCTCTTGTTCTTTTACGACCGTACCCCTTCTTCTTTCCACGATCTGATTGAAGTGGTCGACATTTTCGTTGATATGGCCTACCAGAGATGCATAGTCATCAGATGGGTTAAGTGTGCTATGGGCATTGATATGGCTGACAAGTTCAGGGGACTTCCATTAACTGATGAAACCTCCCCGACAAGTTCAGGAGACTTCCGTTGACTGATGGAACCGTGCCGACAAGTTCAGGGGGCTTCCATTGACTGATGGAAGCATGTCGATGGTGTTGGGCAGACTTCGGCAGTCGTTCTGAGGCAACAAAGCAACAGCCCATCAGTATCATGTTTCTGAACTGGGATATTTTATGGGTTTTCTCCCACCCTTGCTGGTCTTTATCGGTTCTTACCGACCTCTGTTTCCCAGACATTTAATAGGAAAAGCCGAATTTGGCAGGAACCAATTATTCGCAGGGAAAACTAACTCCGGAAAACTACGGCCGAGATCACCATCCACGGTGCTTTAGTATTTTCACGGCCGGGGGCGGCATTAAGCCTGGAATCACCTGTGGAGAAACAGATGATTTTAGTTATAATATTGTGAAAGACCCCGTACATGTCCATGATTTTCAGGCTACGATGATGCACCTCCTCGGGATTGACCATGAAAAACTAACCTACAAACATCAGGGCAGAAGGTACCGATTGACGGATGTACATGGTCATGTGGTAAAAGATCTTTTGGTGTAAGTGGATGATATAATTGTTTCTAAGTTTATTAGTCTGATGACCTCTACGCCGTATGTCGGCAAATTGAGCTTCAAATAGCTCTAAGTAAGAACTCATATCAAAAATCCATGAAGAGTTTGAACATATGATTGAGCGTATTGGAATGTCAGCATTACTTCATTTCTCTTTTTTGGGCATATTAAGATTAAGGTTTATTTACTATAATTTCAACTCCTCTCTTTTCAACTCAATTCC
Organism: Bacteroidia bacterium; assembly: GCA_030426345.1. Lineage (GTDB taxonomy): Bacteria > Bacteroidota > Bacteroidia > Cytophagales > Cyclobacteriaceae > JAAUQL01. The sequence goes on along the minus strand of JAUHYU010000010.1, from coordinate 33,033 downwards.
ATATATCATATTTTTCGGCTTACTTCAACTATTGGCATTCACTGTAAAAATAAATGCTCCATGAGTATTATGCATGGAGCATTTAGTAATTAGTGTCTGTTTATCAAATTTTGCATCGTCAGTCGTATCTCGCAAACAATCCTTGTGTTTAAACACGTCCCAAGGCAGTTTATATTAATCTTATTCTCTAATTAAGCATAATTCTAATCAAGGTGCATCCCACCAAACATAAGAGAATTTTGAATTATTCCCATTCAATGGCGCTCTATTAATTGCTTCATCTGCATTCTCTTGATTTCGATCCGTTGTTTTACTAGAATACCAATATCTAGTTGGAACCTGAGCTTCTCCTGGAGCTGGATTGAACTCATCCCATTGCTCAAAGTCAAATCTTCTAAAAATAGAAAACCCTTCAAATCCGTTAAAAACACAATCTATCCAACGCTGGACTCCTATTTGCTTCATATAGTTATTTGGGTCATAATCATTGGCAGGATCAGCCAGATAAGCATTCTTGCTAGCAATAAAATCAGGAATATCCGAAACACTCAAAGCTCCTGCATAATAGTCAAAGGAAGCTTCAAGTCCAGCAGTATAAGTAGAAGCGGCATCCCCAGAAATATAACCTTTGGCAATTGCTTCTGTTTTGAGGAACAAAAGTTCAGCATATGTCATTGGAGAAAATTTCTCAAAAGTTCTAATATTGATAGAAAGCATTGATCTTTTCTCCAAAGGTTCTGTATCATTGTCCAAACCAATAGGTTGACCAACATATTCCAACACACCTCCACCATCAACAGACTCAGCAGTCGGGGAAACAAAAATGATCAACCTTGGATCAGGTGTACTGCTACCTTTCAAAAGATTAACCAGAGGCTCGCTTGGCCTCTTGTCTGTATCACTTTGAGTAGCATCATTCGGGTCGATATAATGAGGAGGGTTATATCCTTTTCCAACATCATATACAAATGAAGCTTGATCGTCGATACTAGTGAAAACCGGGTAATTTGAAGGGTCATTGAATATTGTAGCAACATCCGAGCTTACATCCATTTTACCGGATTGACGCATGAGCAATCTTACTCTTAGCGAGTTCGCAAATTTACGCCATCCCTCCATATCTCCATCGTAAAGCATATCATTTTCCACAGAAGATATATTATTGTTCTTTAGCAGCGTATTGGCTTCATCAAGATAATTAATCATCCCAGCATAAATCGCCTCTTGCTGATCAAATTCCGGGGCATTAAAATTTGGATCGACATCAAAGCCTCTTCCGGCATCAAAATATGGAACATCGCCAAACATATCTGTAAGGTGAGATAAATGATGCACCCACATTATAAGTGTGGTTGCCTTGTAGTTGTCAAACCCTGATTCTTCTGCCATATCAATAAGAATTATCATATTGCGCACTGCTCCATTTACATAAGCATCTTGCCAATATCCACGAACAAAATTGTCTTCCTCTTGATAATTGCCAATCTCGCTATTTTTTAAAGCAAGTTGCTGTGCCCATTGACCCGCATAGTTATAGCTACCAGTGATCAGCGATAAATATTTTGGCATAACAGAGCCAAAGATCAGTTTAGGTGCTACATCCTTGGCTGAAATATTGGGGTCAACATTTAATTCTTCAAATCCTTCATCACACGAGCTAGATATGAAGACAACAATCCCTAAAATTATTAATATGTGTTTTATATTTTTCATGATTTCTAATTCAAAATTATTAAATGAGACTATGCTAAAATCTAATACTCAGATTATAGCCAATACTTCTTGCTGAAGGAAAAGAAAACATTTCTACACCTGGGGCAATCCCGCTGTATCCCGATGTCTCTGGATCAACATGTGGGCTATTGTCCCACAACATTAGATTTCTTCCAATAAGCGAAATAGTAGCACTTTCTATCGACAGCTTGCGAGCCAATGTCTTTGGAATACGGAAGCCAATCTTTACTTCCCGTAATTTCACATAAGATGCGTCAAAGGTTCCTGTATGATCATTGTCATAATAACTCTGAATATAATCCCTCACAGGATATGGCTGATCGTTTTCAATAAACATTTCATCAGCATTGATTACTATGTCATTTTCGTCAATTTGTGCATCTCCCCATGACATTCCAGGAGCAAGTTTGACGCCTTCTCCTATGATGTATGGCAACCCAGGATTATTAGGGTCATCATAATGCTCCCTACCTCCAAAAATATTGACTGATTCTTGTAAAGCACCAAATCGGTTGCCTTCAATAAAAGTTCTGGAATAAAACTCTCCTCCTCTTCTAATATCAAATAAAAATCCAATACTGAAATCTTTATATGTAAATGTATTCATAATGCCACCTGTCCAGTCTGGATATACATTGCCCAATAGCGGTTTCACTTCTGTATTCAAAGGCACACCATCATCTGATTCTTCAATTTTCCCGTTTGACCTATGTACAATGACTCCCTCTTGGCCAAGCTTATTTGTCTCTGGATCAAGCCGAAGTACATAATCACCATAAAAGGCCCCTAAAGCCTCCCCTTCAACGGCATCGATATTGATCCAACGCTCTACCAGATGAAATCTATCCTGATCATCAGTAAGCTTGATCACCTCAGTTGTATTCCGTGCCCAGTTGACATCCAAATTCCATGTAAAATCAGGTGTCTTTATGGGAATAATATTGAGCATTAATTCCATACCCTGGTTTTGAAGTTCACCTGCATTTACATATTTCACCTCATAGCCGGACTCGGAAGGCATACTAATCGGCAATATCTGGTTGATACTATTCCCTTTATAAGCAGAAAAGTCTATACTAACTCTGTCATCCATAAATCTCAAGTCAAATCCAAATTCATAGGAAGTAATGATTTCTGGTTTTAGATCAGGAGCGCCTAAAGTTGATTTTACGTTAGAGACTGAATATCCATCAAGCCAGCCTTGTCCATATTCGTATTGAATCGTGGTGGTCTTATAGGCATCTGTGTCATTTCCAACTTGTGCAGCGCTTCCTCTTAACTTCAGAAACGAGACCCATTCCGGCATTTCGAGCATTTCAGATACTACAGCACTTAATGATACTGAGGGGTAGAAATAAGAATTGTGATCTACCGGCAAAGCACTGGACCAATCATTTCGCCCTGTAACATCAAGGTATAAATAATTTCTAAACCCTATTGAAATCAATCCATAAATACTATTGATTTTTTTTTCTATAAGGTAATTGGATGCACTATAAGAGTCTTTATAGTTACCAATATTAAAAACCCCTGGTGCCACAAGTCCGTTTGCACCTCCTTTTAATTGATCCGTCTCTTGACTCATCATATTGCCTCCAGCATTTGCTAGAATATCCCAGTCATTGATTTTTGCCTGGTAATCTAGCAAAACCTCAGTGTTGTTCTCCACGAAATTGATATTGGATTGTTGATAATTTCCAAAAGGAAATCCCGAACTTGACCATGCTTTTTCTTCTGTGCGATTGTCTGTGTAAAAATCTTTACCTACCCTAACCCTCGCAAAAAGATTTGGTAAAATATTGTAGGACAAGCGGACACTTCCAATCACACGATCCTTTCGGTTTCCGTTTTCAGATTCATTCAAGTAAAAAAACGGGTTGTTTAGATCTCTGTCATAAACTGCTTGTTTGATGTCCTCTTGCTGTGGCTCCCATACATTTTGCCTCAATGCGTCAAGGTCTTCATTCTGTCCCATTTGGGCTAAAGTAAACATTGGGTTGGAAACGGAATTTGTTCCTACATTAGGGCGGTTGTCACTGTTACTGTTAATGTAATTAACTGAGGCATCTACCTTAAACTTTTTGGTAATGTTATAACCAGCCCTCATGGTTATTGAATTTCTCTTCAGGTTCGTGTTTGGCGCCATTCCACTTTGATCAAAATTTGAATAGCTCAACCTAAAGTGTCCCTTATCATAACCGCCAACAATCGAGAAGTTATGATTTTTGGTAATCCCTGTTTCCAACAAATCCCTTACAGGATCACTCCCTAATCTACTAATCCAAGGCATTATTTTAGGGTTCTCCGGATCATAGGGATCATATTGTTGTATAGATTGGCCATCCAATCTTGGTCCCCAAACATCTTCTCTCTCATTAGTTCCTCCGCCAAGGCCGTCAACATATTCGTATTGTCCATTCCTTCCTTTCCCATATTGAGTTTGATATTCTGGGGTTTTAAGCGGTGTTTCAAAAGTGATATTGGAGCTAAAACTAACACCAATTCCTTTAGTGCCTTTACCACTTTTTGTGGTGATCAATATTACTCCGTTTGCAGCCCTTGATCCATATAGAGCTGCGGCATTAGCTCCTTTTAACACAGTCATAGATTCAATATCATCAGGATTTATCTCTGCACCAGCATTGCCATAGTCAACTTGCTGATTTCCGCTGTAACCACTGCTATTATAATCGGTAGGTCCAGTAAAATCAGACCATGAAGTCTGATAAGTTTCATTGTTAATTGGCACCCCATCTACAACAAACAATGGTTGATTTTTACCTGATATAGACGTACTCCCACGAATCAGAATGTTGGAAGACGCTCCAACGGTTCCATTACCATTTACAACTTGTACACCTGCAATTTTTCCCGCCAATGCATTGATAAGATTTGGTTCTCTTGCTTCTGTAAGCTGAGCTCCATCAAGTTCTTGCACTGCATAGCCAATAGATTTCTTTTCTCTAGATATTCCAAGTGCCGTTACCACAATTTCATCTAATGCTTTGACATCAGGTGAAAGTTTAACATCAATTAAGATTCTATTTCCCACAATCTCATTTTGTTGTATAAACCCAACCGAACTATAGACCAAAACTGTTTCTTTACTAGGTACCTCAAGCGAATAATTACCTTCAACATCAGTAACAGTACCTTGGCTTGTCCCTTTCACAACCACATTTACTCCGGGAAGTCCTTCATTATCTTCCGAGGATCTAACTCTTCCGGTAATGGTAATACCATCAATCACCACTTCAATTTCAGGTGATTCTGCTTTCTTGAGTTTATTTACATTGATATAATTATTGACCTGGCGGAATTTCAAATCCGCTATTTCTGAGATTGCCATAAGTGCATCCGCTACAGAAATTTTCTTTTTTGAAATGCTGATTTTTGTCTTGTCCTTCAGGTCTATATGATCAAAAGCAAATTTATAGTCTGTTTTGGATTCGATTGATCGGAAGGCCGTAATCAGATCTGCGCTATGCAATTCCAATTCTACATATACATTCCTTACACTTTCAATTTGCTGAGCCTTGCTTGTTGATGCTAATAAAGCAGTGAACAACAAACACTGGATTGCAAAGCCATATAATGTGGATTTTGAAGCCATTATAATTAGCCTAAGTAATTTAATCTTCATAATTTTGCGGTGTTTTATTTAATAATAAGAAAGATTGAAAGAAAGCATCTCAAAATGATCGCCAAAAAATTCTGAGAAATTTTTCTTTCGATTGGATCAGCTTCTTTATCATGATAAAGAAGCTGTTTCTTTTTAAGGGGAATTGTTTTTCATGTTTTTTTTATTTTTAGTTGAACTTAATAGTTACTTTATTTTGGTCTATTTCGTATTCAAATTCTTTTGTAAAACCCATACTCTGTAAAATATTACTCAGGTTGTCATTCTTAAATTCTGCTGAATATTCCCATTTTTCTCCCTCATAGTTTTCAACAGTAAATTCCACCCCATACCACCTACTCAATCTATTGATTACCTCATCGAAATTGGCTTTGTTGAAATAGATTACACCATCCTTCCATTGGAAAGCAGTCTTTGGATTAACCTGATATTTTGCTATTTCTCCGGATTCCTCATTCATGGAAATACCCTCTCCCGGTAACAGGATATATTTGTTCTTTTGCTCCGAGGTTTCTACCATCACCTTCCCGGATTCCAGGGCTACATCAGTCTTCCCCTCGTTATGATAGTTGCGTACATTAAATTTAGTGCCCAATACTCTGATATCTAAATCTTCAGTTTTGACAACAAAAGGCTTGGAAGGATTCTTGGTAATATCAAAAAAAGCTTCTCCCGTTAATTTCACAATCCGAGACTTATCATCAAATCGGTCCGGGTATGAGATTGAAGATTCTGCATTTAACCATACAGTACTTCCATCCGGAAGGAATATTTTTAATTTTTGCCCAGTAGATAGTGATTTTTCTATTACATGAGTTGATTGTACTATTGAAGGGTTTTTCTTGGCACTTAGAATATTAAAAACGAATAATGTAGTAACTAATACTAGCACGGCTGCTGCGATACCTCTCCATAAATATGGAATTGATATGGTTCTTTTCGGTATTTGGGGATCATCGGTTTTTTCACCTTTCCGGATTGCTGCTGATATGCCTACGAAAACATTGTTGGCATTTTTACTAGTGCGCCTAATTTTCATATCCGACCAAATCGAACTGTGAAGTTTGAAGGTTTCCTGATTATCATCAGACAATGCCAGCCAATCATCCAAGACCTTCTGTTCGTCTTTGTTAATTTCGCCTGAAAGCCTTTTAGCGATGAGTTCGTTTAAATTATTATCGAGCATATTAATTGATCCTTACAATAGCTTGGCACTATTTTATCAATATACCCTTACTCGAAAGTGATTTTTTTATTTCCTATCCTCTCTTTTGATTTTTTCGTTATTGAGAAAGTGAAATAGATCAACTTCGTGGAGGTATGGATTTATGGAGGTTTTTATTTTAGAAAGTGCCCTTCCCATTTGTACTTCTACGGTTTTAACGGATATTTCCAACAGCTCTGCTACTTCTCTGTATTTGAGGCCATCTTCCCTGATCAGCGTGAATATCATCTTGCATTTCGGCGGCAATTCTTCAATAATCTGAATAAGCTTTTCTCTAAATTCCCGACTGAGCAATTCAGTTTCCGGATTTTCAAACTCAGGGACTAAAAAATCAGTTTCAGAATCAATTTCTTTGAATTGCATTAGCCTCTTATTGTCCCTAAGATAATTATAAGATTTGTTTTTTGTGGACGAAAAAAGATAAGCTTCGATCCGATCTATCTGCGGGAGTTTTCTCCTCTTTTCCCACAAACTTATAAAAACTGTAGAAACAACTTCTTCGGCTGCCACTGACGATTCAAGAAAAAAATAGGCGAAATTCACAAGTTTGTGATAGTACAAATCAAAAAATTGGCGAAATGCGATGTGATCATCGTTATGTGCAATCTGATGCATAATTTCCTTGATGTCTCTTTCACTTAACTTCTCCAAGAATATAATGAGTGTTTTTAAAATTCTTAAGAAAGGTTAGAATAACGGATTTAAAAATCAAACTTTGACCTAGTTTTGTTTTTGTATAAAGAACTAACAATTCTGAAAGACCACTGTATTTCGGAGCTGAAGGTTTCGTTTAATCGGCGACGTACATAGTCATGTGGTAAAAGATTTACTGGCATAATTTAATATTATGAAATAATGCACTTAATTTGTCCATTGCGATAATAATGATTTAAGTATAAATCGACTAAACGGACATTAGTACATTTGATGAGTACCCACTAAATCTACATATTTTGGAAAACGAAGTAAATGATATAGTTCTATTTTTTGGACGGTTTCACCCGATAATCGTCCATCTGCCCATTGGTTTCCTATTATTGGGGATTATTCTTCATTTTATTTCAAAATGTGAATCGTTCAAAAAGTATGCTCCGGTAGTAGATTTTACTTTATTTCTTGGAGGGATTAGTGGTGTTATAGCATGTATTCTTGGCTATATGTTGTCTCTGGAAGGTGGCTACAACGAAGATGCTGTCATGCTGCACCAGTGGTTTGGCATTGGGTTGACAGTGTTGTCCTTTATCATGCTTGGCTGGCGAAGGGCTGAGACCAAAAATAGCAGTATGGTTTCAGGTGGTTTTGCTTCTCTGCTAATCTTACTCACATTTACTGGACACTTGGGGGGGAATCTCACCCATGGATCTAACTACCTTTTTCAATACGCACCAAATCCAGTACGCACCATTGCCGGGTTACCACCCAAAATTAACAAAACATATAAAAAGATAACCAATATTGATTCTGCCTTGGTTTTTGAAGATATCATACAACCAATTCTGGATGCAAGATGTGTCAGTTGCCATAACGAAGATAAACTCAAAGGTGAGCTACTGATGACGACATTTGACCACCTGATGAAAGGTGGAGAATCTGGTGCTGTGATTGTAGCGGGGAACAGTATTTCTAGTGATCTTATCCACCGCGTTACGCTGGCTCCAGATGATGAAGATTTTATGCCTCCTGAAGGAAAAACACCGCTCTCCAAAGAGCAAATTAAACTATTAGAATGGTGGATAGATGAAGGAGCTAAACCTAACGCTTCGCTTCAGGCGTTGAATGCTGGTCCGGAAATAAGAGATCAATTGGAAAAATATCTCAGTATAGGAAAGTACATGACCATTTTAAACACACCAATTGACCCAGTAAAAGCTTCTATAATCGAAGATCTGGAATCATCAGGATTTATGGTATCGGTGCTAGCAGAAAAAGTAAATTATCTGGATGTATCCGTAAAGCCCGGCATTCAGCTTACCAAAAAAGAATTGGAAACGCTTAAAAAAGCGAAAGACAACATTGTATGGCTAGACCTAAAAAATAGCGGCATCAAAGATGACAACCTATCGATACTGAGCGACTTGCCAAACCTCTTGAAATTGCGCCTGGATCACAACGACATTACAGATAAAGGGGCAGCGCATCTCACCAAGTTAACTAGACTGGAATACATCAACCTTTCATTTACCAAAATCAGCGACCAGGCCATCAGCGACCTCCACAAGATTAAAAGCCTGAAAAAAGTCTATTACTATAATACTGCAGTGAAAGAGGCCGGGGTATAGCCCCAAAAAAGCATCAAAAATCCATACTTTAGGCCATTGGCCTATAAAGCCCAAAGAAACTCTTTATCGGTTTACCATACGTCAAGCACGAAAAAACCTTGGTATTTCCATGTATCTCAGTTTTAAATCCTTCAAAATCAGCCAAGCCTTCCTGTAATTTTCAAAAGTTATTTACACAATCAATATTGCCTATTATTTTGTTAGAAGTTAAATTTTAATTAATTTATATGGCGTAAAAAATTATCTAAAATGCATTTTCATTTTGTTTTTTGAAACAGATTTATAAATGAGCTTGTTAACATCCAGTATACAAATATCTGTTTTTGCTTGACTTGCTAAGGTAAATCCGATTGCTCTATATGGAAAAGGCCAGTATAATTTCACTTTGATAAAAGGGTCAGTTCCATAATTTAGCTTTTATTCATATGACTAAAACATGAAATTCCACCATCTAATTTTATATACAGTTTTCCTGAACCTGTATGCAGTGACCTTAGGGTTTGCTCAAAAAATTAGCAATGTAAAAGTTGAAATCAACAACGATGAAGTCTTCGTAACATATGACTTAATCGAAGAAAGCAAAGCTGATTCTGCATTTATCAGAGTCTATTCTTCTCTTGATTATAGCAATAATCTTAAGATGGTATCTGGAGATGTAAATAAAATTGTACCTGCAGGTAGAGAAAAAAAAATAATTTGGAAAGCCGGAAAGGAATTGACTGAATTTAATGGGATGCTCAGGATTAGGATTATGTGTCCGCCAACAATTCCCCAACTGCAGGATGTCAAATATAAAAAAGGGAGAAAAATCTTTTTTACCTGGCTTGGAGGTGGTGGAGTATCTGAAAAATACAAGATAGAACTTATAGCCCCAAATGGGGAAATAAAGCAAATCGCGGAAACAAAAAATACCGGCAAGTATGAACTCCAACTTTCTAAAAAAATAAAAAGAGGCAATGGGTACAAAATAAGACTTAGCAATATTTTATCGGAACATGAATCAGCCATGTCAGCTGCGTTCAATATTGTACCTGTGATACCTATGCTGTATAAAGTCGGCGTTCCTGTTGCTACAGGGGCGATTGTGGGGGCAATTTTATATTTTGGAGCAACAATTCCTGAACCTCCTAATCCTCCTAACCCTGACAATTAAATAAAGTAAAACAATGAGTGCCAAATACATCCAAATATCATGAAGGCCATCCAACTACTTGTTGTGATCATAACTACTTACCTACTCATTGGGATTTCTACTCCAACGGTGGTATTCGGTCAATTGAGAGACACCTTGAGTTTTGAAAATTATGCGCCTGATGACCTTGTCGAATACGAAGAATATCAAGAAGGCTTGGTAGCCTTCAAAGCCAACGGAGAGTTCGTGATGGGCGCTGATAATTTTATTGAACACTTGATTCAGGCGGAAGGCAATTACGGTAGTGCCTTGTCGCAATTGAGCGATTTAGATGGCGACGGGGTGGCAGAACTACTTATAGGAGCCGATCAATCAAGTCTTAAACAAATCGGCACGGGAAATGCATGGATCGCCTTTCCCGATAATACTGGCAAGATCAAATACTTTAAAAAAATAAATGACAACACCAATGGATTTTCAGGTGTTTTAAACGAAAAAGACCTCTTTGGAAATGCCACAGCAACCATCGAAGATGTAAATAATGACGGTTTCCCCGATGTCGCGATAGGTGCGCCCATGAGCAATAACGGTGGAAATTCCATGAATCAGGGGGCGGTTTGGCTAGTTTATCTTCAGGAAAATGGCAAAGTCAACTCCTCCAAAAAGCTAGGGTTTTCAAACGGTACCTTTTTAAGCCTTTCCGATAATGACGATTTCGGATCAGCGATCATTCCTATAAGTGATATAGACAATGATGGAAACGATGATTTGGTAGTTGGTGCCAAAGGAAGTGATGCAGGTCAAGGGGCTATTTGGGTATTGTTCTTAGATGAAAATGAAAATATAAAATCATTTGTGAAAAGTGATGCTACAACCAGCCCCTTGGAGAACGCCATAGAACCAAGAGATAATTTCGGATCCGCAATGGCCAATATTGGTGATTTAGATGGTGATGGAGTGGATGAAGTCGCTATCGGTGTGATAGGCGATGAGTATGAGGGCTCTCAAATCACAGATATTGGTGCCATATGGATAGCATATTTTAATAACGCCGGAGAAATAAAGGAAATCAAGAAAATAGGATGGCAGGAAGAAGGTGGAAACATTGAGGGATTGAAAAGCGGGGATTTATTTGGTTTCTCCATTGCAAATATTGGCGACCTTGATGGAAATGGAACAAACGATTTGGTCGTTGGTGCTCCGGGAGACGATGATGGAGGCACCAATTATGGAGCTTTTTGGGTGCTGTTTTTGAAGAGTGATGGTACCCTTTCTCATTATAAAAAAACAAGCGATTTGGGTCGCTTCAAAGGCATATTAAATCCTGGAGATGGTTTTGGAAGTGCTATTGCCAACCTCGGCGACCTAGATGAAAATGGAAGTAATGATATAATTGTTGGCGCAAAATTCAGTGATGAACTTCATCGAAATGCAGGAAAGAGCATTATACTTTATTTGAATTCTACAGGTGATATTATTAATCATTTGGAAATAGGTAAAAAAGTCATTGGAGCTGTTTCCAAAACCAAGGAAATTGAATTTTCCAATAGCAACCCCAAGTATGTCAGTTTTTATATGGGCTCACAATACCCCGAGATGGTCTCCTTAAAGGCATTTGACAAAGACGACAAGCTAATATATCAGGATCAAAAACTGATCAACTCAAATTTTGATACTTTTTTCGAAGTGCCAAATACAGGCAGAACGTTGAAAAAAATTGAGATGGAAACGACAAGTGCCGGGTATTCTGCAATAGATGATATCATAATCAGCAATGACAATATCAAGCCTGATATCAGCATTCAACAAAGTCAGTTTCATGACATCAATTCCTCTGAATTTGATGCAATGGCTCAAGTGAGCGATAATGATATTATTGATTTCGTTACCATTTTTTATCGGGGGGCATCTGGTACAAGCTTCAAAAATAAGCTGACTCAGATGGCTAACAATTTCTTCAGCTCATCCATCGAAAGTTCAGAATTTGATGAAATAGGATTAGAATATTTTTTTGAAGCTGTTGACATTTCCGGAAATCAAAAAATCAGTGATACGGTCACTACTTATTTGAATTATCTTAGTCCTTCAACGTTGAAAATCCCAAATCTGAACTTCGGTGGGAAATCCTCCGATTACCGGATGATATCAATTCCAATAGACTTGGTAAACAAAAATATAGAATCAATTTTTAATAAGCTCGGAAAATACGGGAAGAAAAAATGGAGGGTTTTCTGGTACAATGGTAATGAGTATATGGAAAATAAGGATGGTTTCAGCACTATCGAGATTGGAAAAGGGTATTGGTTCAATGCCTTCGATGAGGAAGAAATTGATATTGGAGAGGGAACGAGCGCACAACACAATCAAAAAAATCCTTTTGTATACCAATTAAAAAAAGGGTGGAACCAGATCGGAAACCCATATAATTTCAATATCAGTTGGCCTGATGTTTTAGAGCATAATGGCAACCCCCCGGACGTAATGAATTTACAGTTTTTTAGCGGTTCCGGATATATAGAAAGGGATGTGATGAGAAGATTTGAAGGCGCCTTTGTTTTTTCAGAAACAGATTTCCCGTTACAGGTACCTGCGATGAAAAACACTTCAATCCAGTCGGGAAGAATAGGTGAAAAATCCATGCCAAATACAAATGCTTTAGACCATAGCACCTCTTGGGAAGTCAGTCTAAAACTGGAGGCAAATCAGGGGATAGATGCGTTGGGCACATTTGGAATGCACGAGTCTGCAAGTATGAGCAAAGATCATTTGGACTTGGTTACTATCCCTCGTTTTATCAATTATTCCGAGGTGAATTTTCACCACCCAGAGTACTTCGCACATCAATTTTCTAAGGATATTATACCAATGGCCGATCATCATATTTGGGAATTCAGTGTTGAATCCAATCAGCTATCTGATCGGGCGGAGATTTCATGGAATAATAAATACTTTGGGCGCAACGATCTCCAATTATATCTGTTGGACCTACACACCTTCAAAGCCATCGACATGCGTCAAACTAAGAAATATTCCTTTGACTTTCCGGGGGTTAGAGAATTCAAAGTAATTTTTGGCAGCAAGGAATTCGTAGCAAATGAAACTCGTGCTTCAAAAATTGTATTTGATGCCCCATATCCAAATCCCACCAGTTCTCAAGCCATGTTTTCATTTAGAATTCCCGATTCAGACTCCCTAACTAATGTCTCTCTATCTATTTATAACTCGCTCGGGGAGAAAGTAGAAACCTTGGTAAATGAAGTATTGGAGTCTGGAAATCATACTTTTTCATGGGATTTCGAAGGTAAAAGCAAACAAGATTTAAGTTCAGGATTTTATATGGCCAAGCTATCGGCTAGTGGCTCGGTGGGAAATATAGATTTATTTCAAAAGATAATAATCACAAAATAAGGTGAAAACAACTATCATCGTATTCGCATTGTCTTTACTTGCTTTTTGGAGCCTTAACACCAATGCTCAAGATTATTCATTTCCACCAGAAAAGGACAAAGTAAGCAATCTCTACTATGAGGGTATTAGAAATTATTCCAACGTAAGTGCCCCTCAGTTGAGCCTTCGATCCTTTTTATCCAAAGGAAAAGTACCTGAAAATCCATCAGACAACCCATTCAATTTGGCGTTCGATTTAGATGAGACCGGTAACACGAACGACCTGCATATCTTCATTGAGGACAACAAAGATGTTTCATATTATATGATCCCAATCAAAACAAAATGGCCTTCGGGAAGGCATCAGTTCACATGGTCAAACCAGGAGGCTAAAAAGCATCAAATATCCATGGAAGATCTGTACGGACGTGCATATTATGAAATAGACGATGTATCGCATAAAATCGTGCCATTGACAATTTTTCAATCGGAAGTTGTTGCACCCGATCACTATGAATTCGTTTTCATTTCAAATCAGGACTTGAATTTTAGATACACAATATTTGACAAAGATGAGAATGCAGTACATCGAGGGGTCATCGCCAATTGCAGGAAGAACACAGACATAAAATTCAATTGGTATTTTGAAGATGCCGCATATGGTAAATACCTGGTTCAGGTACAGTTTGAGACTCAGGGTGTCTATCATATTGCTGATAGCGACACCTACGAATTTAGCCATCAAAAACCATGAAAATAGAAAGGAAGTATCTAAAGATATTATCTATCATCTTGGTGGCAAACCTTGTTGGGTTTCTGATCTATTTGAGTTTGAAAAACTACAAATCTGAAGTTTTTATTGATTTTAAAGCAAGCAAGATAAAGTTTGTAGCCAGGGAAGGCAGCCAGAACGAACTGCTGACAAACCTTGAATTCTTTTCGAATGTTGTGGTAGACTCTGTACAACTTTCCAACAGCAACTTGCTTTTCAAGCCTGCAGTTGCAGATGGCCCCTCCCCGTCACGACAGCTTTCCACCGAGAGGATGGATGTCGTAATTTCTGGGCAAAAGCCTTTCATATTTAAGGATTTTAATGTGCCAAAAGATGCCGAGGTTACACTGAGCCGTGGCAACAACTATATTTTGATCGAAGTATATGCAGATGAAAGCAATATGGATATAGTGAGTGGTATGATCAGCCTTGGCGAAAACAACAGCTTTATCCTTTCGGGCCAGGATATAAAATTTGCAGAACCAACGCAAGAATCATTAGATCAACACAGGATCGTTTATAATTCGTCAAAAATATACCGGAATATCCGCTTTTCTTCCAAAAGGAAATTTGCCGCCAGACTGTTCACGACCAACAATAATGACGATGTACTCTTAAAAAATCTGCAAGTGAACAAGGTTGAAACAATCGATATAGATAGATCTGACCAAACTTTTCAAAAAGAAAGCACACTTCAAAGTGGCAACATCGAAATATCCGGTATTAGCTTTTCGAAAAAAAAATTTTTATTGGAAGAATACATATTGGAAAGCGGGGACTTTTTAAGAATAAACGACAAGGATAATTACTTCATCAAAGAGATGTTGATAGCAGAGGATGGATTTAAAACGACCATTGAAGGACTGGAGGTAAAAGGACTTGAAGCAGGCAGGACAATAAATTCCATCAATTCCATTTCTCCTTCAAAGTTGGATTTTCTGATCGCCGAACCATATAAAAACACTTTATGGAAAGTAATCGCATTTATCATCGCACAGGAATTTTTGGTCATATTTTGGGGGCCACTAAAAAATTTAATTGGAATAAAAAATGAATAAGTTTTTGATATTTCTCGGCATAGCTGTACTAATCATGGCAGGCACGAAATTGGAAGCGCAGATAGCATTGGAAAATGGTATAGTGCGCATAGATTATGTGGATAACAATAATATCAAAGGAAATGGAACCGGCATAGTTATATTTCGGGACAACAACGATAAATTATACATTCTTACAGCTCTTCACGTGGTTGCTGACAGCCTGTTTTCTTATCAAGATATTCAGGTTAAATTCTTGTATGATGCCAAAATATTCGCTGCTTCTATATTTGCCAAATACAAAAATTACGATTTGGCTATTTTGGAATTAAGTACCTATCCGAAGAATGTTCCGCTACTATACTTAGGTACAAGCAGCGACAAAAATCTTGGCGATCAAATCAGTATGTATGGATATCCTCAAAAGGAATTTGAATACAAAGGTGGGAACATACGAAAATTTAGCGGAGACAAAATAATTTTGGACCATCTCATCCCTCAAACCGGAAATTCTGGTGGGCCGATCATCTACAATGAAACAGACGAAGTAATTGGAATTGTATTGCAAAAGGCAGAAAATAGTGACGCAGACCAATTTGCCTTTAATATCGATATTCTAAAAAACCTTTTGACCCACACAGACAATCTAAAAAATGCCATTCTGAAGAATGAAAACAATTTGGCGAAAGGAGGAAGCAACTACAGTCAAATTTTTCCTTTAAATCTTCAATCCGAGCAATAGAGCAACTGATTGTTATAATGCTCATAGTTGATTTGTGAGAAACCCTCATTTCCATTCCAGCCAAACTTCACAATAAAAAACCCTTTCAAATCCATGGATTTGAAAGGGTTTTGTGCCCAGTAAAGGACTCGAACCTTCACGTACTTACGTACACTAGTCCCTGAAACTAGCGCGTCTACCAATTCCGCCAACTGGGCAATTTAAAATTGGATTGCAAGTATATTATTAAATCCACCTTTAGGCAAACGAATACTGTCAATAATTAATATTTGGATAGATCTAAGGAAAGCAAAAGGACGATAGACTATCCGTTTTTGATTTTACTGACCTCTTCTTGTTACATCTCCACCATCAAGAAACCATGAATAAAGTGATAATAGGTCTCATCAAATTTCATGAATTGAATGCATAAATTTCTGTACTCTTTTTCTCAAAATCTATTTGGATAAAACCTTTGCCGGATCAGTCATATTTGACAACGCGGTGTATTTGTTAAAACGGCTATCGATGCTTCTTTGCATTAGGTTTATTTTATGTTTGCCCGAATGACTTTTAGCTCCTAGTATGTTTGCAAAGCGTTTCTCCATCATTAAGTATTCTTCAATTTTAATTGATGGTTTACTAGAATCTAACTGAAGTGAATTCAATCCTTTTTCTAACTGTCTCGGGTCGTTACGATAGAGCAACCATTGCCCTGATTTAACGGCACTCTTGTGGTACTGACTTGGACTTTTTATATCAATGCCATGAGATATATTATGGCTGTATGCAATAATAATTGATGGGCCATCATAACCTTCTGCCTCTACAAATGCTTTTAACGTCTGCTCTTGATCGGCACAGATGGAAACAGAAGCCACATAAACATCATTATAAGTCATTGCCATTAGTCCCAAATCTTTCTTCTGTTTTATTTTCCCATGAGCCGCAAATTTTGTCGCGGCACCAAAAGGCGTCGCCTTTGACATTTGTCCACCGGTATTTGAATATACCTCATTGTCTAATATCAAAATGTTCACATTTTTGCCTGAGGCTATTACATGATCTAAACCGCCATATCCTATGTCGTACGCCCAACCATCACCTCCCACACACCAAACGCTTTTTTTGACCAAACTATCAACAATTTCAAAAAGCAATAATGATTCCTTAGAATTCAATTTAATAAGAGATTGTTTCAATAATGCTACCCGATTGCGCTGCTCCACAATCTCAAATTCAGAATTCTGATTTGCCGAAATAATGTCGTGTACCAAATCAAAATCCAATACATCGATCATTCCTTTTAATAATTTTATAGCACGCTGGGTTTGTTGGTCCAATGATAACCGAAGACCCAGACCAAATTCAGCATTGTCTTCAAACAATGAGCTGGACCATGCCGGCCCTCTCCTACTATCGGTTTTTGACCACGGTGTTGTTGGCAATGCACCGCCAAAAATCGAGCTGGATCCTGTGGCATTTGCAACCAATAATCTATCACCAAATAATTGCGATAGCAATTTAAGGTAAGGGGCTTCACCACAACCATCATCACCAGTAGAATACTTAAAAAGCGGCTCCTGCAATTGCTGCTGACTCACTTTTGATAGGTCCAATTTAGTCCTATCAATTTCGGGAATAGAATCAAAATGATTCCAATTTTCATTAGATTTCACATCTCTGTTGGTCATTTTTAAAGCCTTCACTTCGCAAACATCTACACAGTTGTTGCATCCATTGCATTGATCTAAGTTTACTTGAATTGAATAATGCATCTTTTCAAATTCATTTGAAGTAGCCAATTCAAACCCTTCAGGGACTGCCTGTTTATCGTCAAACACCTTGATGCGGATGGCAGCTTGAGGACATGCCATACTGCATGCTCCACATTGTGTACAAGATTCAGGGCTCCATTTTGGAATTGCATCCGAAGACCTGGAAGGATTAAACAGGGAGGAATTGGTTTGAAAAGTGCCGTCAATCGGCATATCACTCACCAAAATTTCCTGCTCTTTATTATATAACAATTTTCCTAGTAGGGTCGTCGCAAAATCTTTATCGTCTATTGGCACTTTATGATGATTTGTAACTTTAGTTGCATCAACTCTTATCATTTTACGCTCCAATTCTTCCAAATCATTTGATCTACTTAATTTATTACTCAACACAAAAAAACAAGCGTCTAATCCTGTGAAATGGCAACCATCTAAATCATACCACGGCTTTAGATCGTTCTGATTTACCATATATACATTGAGATTTTTAGCCATTATTTTACGTTGCGTTTCTGCCGAAAATGATTCCCATAATGCAACAGTTTTCAATGAAGTATTAATCAATAGTGTTCCGTTGGGCTTGATATTGTTGACTACTTTATCTTTTTCTACAAAATCATGGTTTTGGCAAACTATTAGATCTGCATTTGATATTAGATAAGGTGCTTTTATGGATTCAGAGGCAATGCGTAAATGAGTTACTTGCCTGGATGCCGATTTTTTATAGTCAAATTCATGATATCTTTGTGTATAGAAGTCTGTGTTTTCAAAAATTTTAGATAAACCATTTGAATCGTTGGTTGCGGAATGCATTGTTTCTCGATAAATCAATGCTTGATATATTTCACTGTTTAGTTCGATATTGTTTTGATAAGGCAAGCTCAAATGTGTTATATCATCATTTATACCAATAGTGAAGTTGCTTTTTGGGTGTATTTGTTTTAGATTATCGAACACGGATTGTACCATGTTGGGTGTAAATTCTTTTGAAGACAACCCATATCGTCCGCCAACAATTCGTGGTAATGCTTTAATCTCTTCATTTTGAAAAGCCTCAGATAATGCCTGTACTACATCCAAATATAGAGGCTCACCTGTTGCTCCCGGTTCTTTTGTTCTATCCAAAACGGCAATAGACTTAACAGTTTTTGGTAACGCATTTAACAAGTGTCTGGTACTAAAAGGTCTGAATAATCGAACTTTTATAAGTCCATATTTTTCACCCTTGGTATTTAGAAAATTGACGGTTTCCTCAACCGTCTCAGATGAAGAAGCCATTGTTATAATGACATTTTCAGCATCGGGGTGGCCTACATAGTCAAAAAGATGATATTGTCGGTTGGTCAATTCTGCAAACTTATTCATTGTCTTTTGAACAACATCTGGGCATTTATTGTAAAATTCATTAGTGGCTTCCCTGCTTTGAAAAAATGTATCGGAATTTTGTGTCGTCCCTCGAATTACCGGGCGATTTGGATTCAAAGCTCTTTTGCGATGTTCACTAATCATCTGTGAATCCATCATTCGCTTCATCACCTCATCAGTATTAATTTCAATTTTCGCTAATTCATGAGATGTTCTAAACCCATCAAAAAAGTGAACAAAAGGAATACGTGATTCCAATGTTGCCACTTGGGATATTAATGCAAAATCGTGAGCCTCTTGAACAGAGGCCGCTCCTAACATGGCATAACCTGAACTTCGAACGGCCATAACATCACTATGATCACCATATACGGACAAGGCATGTGTTGCAATACTTCTTGTAGCTACGTGAATAACATTTGGTGTTAGTTCACCAGCAATTTTAAACATGTTTGGAAACATTAACAAAAGTCCCTGAGAAGCTGTAAAAGTTGTAGCCAGTGACCCAGCTTGTAGGGCTCCATGCATCGCACCTGCCACACCTGCCTCACTTTGCATTTCAAATACAGAAGGAGTACTACCAAGAATGTTCTGGTTTCCATAGGCACTCCATTCCTCCACTAATTCAGACATTTCGGAAGAAGGGGTGATAGGATAAATAGCGCAAACCTCATTGGTTTTATAGGCAATATGTGCTACTGCTTGATTGCCGTTAATTATTCTGAATTTTCTAGTCTTCATGGTTGAGGAACTAATATTGTTGATTGATAAAAAGGCTACTCAATTCCATGAGTAGCCTTTTAGTGAATTACTCCTTTACAACTTCGATTGAAACCGGAGTTGGGTTTGTGATCATGTCGAAAACAGGAGAAAATTTGGCTAAATTCTCCAATTGCTCTGCCGAAGCATCAGACCTAACTTTAAGCACCATTTTGATGCCGTCAAATCCGTTACGAACTTCGGGATCCAATCCTAGAAAACCATGCAAGTCCACTCCACCTTCCAAAGTAGAATCCGCACTTTTAATTTCAATGCCGTTTGCAGCTGCATGATAGGTCATTGCTGCAGTTAAGCAAGACCCCAAGGCATGTAGTACCACTTCTGGAGGAGTTGGTGCTTTATCGTTGCCCAATAATACATTTGGATGGTCACATTCCAGATTAAAAGTTTTCTTGCGGGAAGAATCTTCTGCGCCTACACCATAAAATCCTTTAATACTAGATACGCAATGTCCACCATCAATCCAATCATTTTTGGATCTGAACCTGAATTTTGCCAATTCTGGTTGCGCTTGTACGGCACCAATAGTTTCTACTAATTGATCCACGTTTACTCCGTTTGTAATGTTTGCTGTAGTAATCATTTTGTTAATATTTAATTGTTAATAATTTATTTATGTCAAAAGTATGGTGAATAATCTAGCCCGGATTTTTTATAAAGTTCATTTTTGTTGCTAAAAAGGTCAAAGCAAAAAAAAAGGCCATCTTTCTACAGATGACCTTGGTTTGATGGACATTTATTTTGGAGAAAATCTCCTTTATACCTTTTATGAACTCCTTACTTTTCTATTCTTTACTTCTATTGTATGGAATAATGCCTGCTTTATTCATGGATTTTCCGTTGGTTAAAAGAGCAATTCTACTTACCATAATGTAGTTTTCTATACTGGTTGGGAGGATAATTATATTTCTCTTTGAAGCTGCTATTGAAATGAGAAGTGTTCTTAAAGCCACTTTCAAAACAAATGTCATTGATGTTAAAGTCATTATTCTCCAATAAACTTTTTGCATACTCAAGACGCTTGTTATTTAGCCATTTACCTGGAGTTTCTTTAAAATAATTCTGAAAATCTCTTTTAAACGTAGATAAACTACGTCCGCACAAACGTGCGTATTCTTCTAGTTTTAAATCAAAATGAAAGTTTTTACTCATGATTTCATTGATATTTGTTTTTTCAACTTGTTTAAGCGAGTTGAAAAATGAGACCAAATCTTTATGAGAAGAATTCATAACAATATTAATCAGCAATTCATTGAACTTCATTTCTACTAAGTTTCTAGGGATTTTATCCGGTTGATTCAAATAGCTAAAAATAGAAAGGATCAAGGCTTTTAAAGATTCTGTAACATCAACAACAAACACTTGAGTGTCTTCAAACTCAGGGCTTTTGTTATTAATTATGCTTTCATTATTAGCAATAAATCGCCTTATAAAGTCTTCGGTCATAAAAAAAACCAACGTACAATACTGTTCTTCAAAATATTGTTTGGTATTATAAAGACCCTTTCTAAAAAATAAAGCCTCGCCTGCCTTAAGTTTGTAAGTTTTATCTACGGCAGTCCAATCCTTTCTCCCACTGATCACATAACTAAAAAAAGGTGTATCTGACCATAATTTAAATTGATCTATATCTATTGGACATTTATATTCAACAAAAATATAGTCATCCCCAATAAGTTTATTTTTTGTAGGGTAGTTCGTGAAAAACTCGAATAAGTCTAGTGCCATGTAAACAAATTTAATAAAAAAGGATGAAATAATTCATAACAGGCAAGCACTCCAATGGCAAATGCAGGTCTGGCATATAAACCTTGTTAACAAAGATTAGTGGGAGTTTCGCCCATAGAATTATTTTGACCTGATGGAATTGGAACCCATTATTCGAGATTCTTGAATTGCCGAGATGGTTGAATCTACAGTAGAGGGATCAATGCGTGCCAGAATTGCTCTGGCTTTCTCCAAATCATTCTTTTTCACGATTAGCCAGTGTGGGCTTCTTGGCACCATCAATAAAATTATTGCATAGACAAAAGCAGGAACTGCCTCCACCCCAAACATCCAGCGCCACCCGTTGTCCCTCATATCAGTTAGCATATAGATAATAATGAAAGCCACAATAACTCCAAATATTATATTAAATTGAAATAAAGCTATCAACCTCCACTTCATTCCAGTTGGGGAAATTTCGGAAATGTACTTTGGTGCAGTAAAACAACAGATACCCAACCCAAACCCGCTAATAAATCGAAAAAACATGAATGAATTGACATCTTGGGAAAGTGCTGAACCAAGTGCTGACACAAAACATAAAGTTCCAGTCCAGAATAAAGTAGTTTTCCTTCCAAACTTATTTGCCGGAATAGAGCTAAACAAGGCACCGAAAACCGCACCAATGAGGGCCATGCTCATCGCCCATCTCAGGCTTATATCAGACAGTTGCCAACATACCTGAATAGGTTGTTTAACACCAGATATTAACGCAGTATCAAAACCAAACAAAAACCCTCCAAAGGCTACTGCCATAGTACTAAAGAAAAGGAAAGATTTGCCTTTCATGGATTTTTAAAGGTTTAAAGTCAAATATTAGGTTGATTGGCAAATCGCTTGGTAATGATATTATTTATTCTACCTATTGGCAAATAAAGCAAAACAATTTTAAGAATATAACTTATAAGTCCTCTTGAGGTAAAGTTGTATCATGATACTCTTCCTGAAGTTCTTTTAATCTTTTCTTGAGATTTTTTATCAAATCCTCATTTTGTTGATCCTGATATATATTGTGCATTTCATTGGGGTCGTTTTTCAAATCGTAAAGTTCCCACACGTCAATATCGTCATAAAAATGTATGAGCTTGTAGCGGTCTGTTCTCACGCCATAGTGTTTTTTTACCATATGCTCATTTGGGAATTCATAATAATGGTAATAAATGGCATCCCTCCATTTTGCAGTCTCTCCCTTCCCAATCAATAATGATTTCATGGATTTACCATGCATTTCTTCGGGTATTTGCACTCCTACCATGTCTAAAAATGTAGGGGCATAATCAATATTTTGAATTAATTGATTTACATCTCCGCGTCGTCCATAACCTGTCGGCAGCCACATCATCAATGGAGTACGTAAGGATTCTTCATACATAAACCGTTTGTCAAACCACCCATGCTCGCCTAGATAAAAACCCTGATCTGAGGTATAAACCACGATTGTATTTTCCTTCAAACCATTGTTTTCTAAATAATCCAATACCCTGCCTACATTTTCGTCCACAGAATGGATACATGCCAGATAGTCTTGCAGATACCTCTGCAATTTCCATAGATAGAGTTCATCTCCCGAAAGGTTATCTTCGATAAATTTCTTGGTTATTGGGTCGTAATGGTTTTTCCAAGCTTTTTTCTGTGCAGCATTCATTCTGGCAGTATGATCCATTTTCCCAAACCTTGATACAATCCTACCCTCATCATCCTGCATTTTCAAGTCGTACTGCACATCCATGTCTGAAGCTCTGACACTCATCTTTTGCTCGGCCGCAGCCTGACGATCTTCATACTGATCGAAGAAATTTTCCGGTACTGGAAACTGCTTACTGAGAAATTCTGCCAAATGCGCAGTATCCGGTTCCCATGTACGATGTGGTGCTTTATGATGCAATAACAAACAAAACGGCTTTTCGCTGTTGCGTCGGTCAAGCCAAGACAACGCCAGATCAGTGGTAATAGTAGTAGCATAACCTTCTATCTGTTTTTTCTCACCCATTTCTATAAAATCAGGGTTATAATATTGCCCTTGTCCTGGCAGGATATTCCAATAATCAAATCCTGTGGGATCACTTTTTAAATGCCACTTGCCAACGATGGCAGTTTGATATCCGGCCTTCTGCAATAGTTTTGGAAAGGTTTGCTGCGTGCCATCAAATTCTGTACTGTTATTGATCATGCCATTGGCATGGCTATGTTTTCCGGTCAACATCACGGCGCGACTAGGTCCACAAATGGAATTGGTCACAAAGCTGTTTCGGAATATCACCCCTTCATTTGCTAGCCTATCGAGGTTTGGTGTTTGGACGAGCTGGTTGCTGTACGCACTTATTGCCTGATATCCATGATCATCCGTCATGATATAGAGGATGTTTGGTTTGGTTTCGGAAGCATCCTTGCTATCTTCACAAGCGACAAACAGCAATATTGTCAGTCCTAACAAGGACAATGATTTGAATAAACTCATTTTCATGACAGTATTTTTAAAAGGTGAAATCTTAACGTTGCGGCGCATTTATTTTTGTGATTATAAAGATGCATCAAAATCTACAATCATTGCACTCATTTTTCGAACAATTTCCGGATGACTCTCTGCTAGATTTTTCGTTTCGGAAATATCATCCTTCAAATTATACAATGAAACGGGAAATGGTTCTCCCTCATTCCAACCTCTGGTTTTGGATATATGCAATTTCCATTTACCAAACCTAACCGCCTCAGGTTTTCCATTTCTCGCATAGTAATAAAATGGCCTTTCCGGCAAATGAAAGTCCTGCGGGTTATCCAATAAAGTCATAATGTCCAAACCATCCATTTCCAAGCCTTCTGGAAGTATAGCCCCGGAAATACTTGCAAAAGTGGGCATCAAATCCATGGATGTAACCATTTCAGTGCAAACCACCCCGGCAGTAATTTTATTTGGCCACACAAGGATGGCTGGTTCACGCTGACCACCTTCCCAAGTAGTTGCTTTTTTACCACGCAGTGGTGTGGCTGATCCGATCTGGGGCCCATTGTCAGATGTGAAAACAAACAAAGTGTTTTCATAAACTCCTGATTGTTTCAAAGCTTTCACAATCTCACCAACACTCCAATCGAGTTCCATGATCACATCTCCATAGATTCCCTGATCGCTTTTCCCTTCAAAAGTTTCTGAGGCGTGCAGCGGCACATGAGGCATATTGTGCGGCACATACAGAAAAAATGGATTGTCTTTTTCCCGCTCAATGAAACCAACCGCTTCTTCTGTATATCTTTTCGTGAGGTACCGCTGATCCGGCCCCGATTCAATCAATTCCCTATTTCGGTACAACGGCAATGGAGGAGCCTGGAAATCAAGGTTTTTATAATAGTGATTGTCCATGTCGTTGGAATATGGCACGCCAAAATAGTAGTCAAACCCATGGTTGTTGGGCATGTATTTTTCCTGATGCCCAAGGTGCCACTTGCCAATGCATGCTGTGGCATAGCCAACCGTTTTCAGCATTTCAGCCATGGTAAATTCCTCTTGGGAAAGCCCATTTTCAGAAAATGGAAAAAGAACGGCTTTGTGCAAATTGGCGCGCTTGGGATACCGGCCCGTCAGCAGCCCTGCCCGGGAAGGCGTGCAAACCGTGGCCGGCACATAAAAATCCGTAAACCGGATGCCCTCCATAGCCAATTTATCAATATTGGGCGTTTCAAACCCTTTGGCACCATAGCAACCAACATCAGCATAGCCCTGATCATCGGTAAAAAAGATGACAATGTTTGGCTTTTCATTTTTGGCGCATCCTGTGAACAGTAGGAATGGCAACAACACAGTAGGGATTAAAATCTGATTTCGCATGTTTTAGAAAAATAGAGTCCTGAAATACAAATGACAAAAACTGAAACTAAAATTAAACAAAATCAATAGTTTAAGTATCCATTGATCATAAAATACAACCCCTTTTTATGAACTTGAATACTTAATTGATTTCCCAGATCATCATGTGTTCCAAATAGTTTCTGTACTCAGTCTAAATATATTCATCCATAAATTTGTATAAAATCAAGGCTTCTCAATCCTGACAACAGCAGTAATTTCCATGAATTCATGGATAAATCCTAGTTAACACAATTCAAAAACCATTTGTATTTTTTAACCTTTTCTGCTTATTTTATTAACATTTATTATAAAAAACACTATATTTCTATGATCGTATTTAGGTGATTAAATTTCACCTTTAAAGCATTTTACAGGTATCGCACAACAAACAAGGAATAAATTCGAGTTTGTTTTTTTACTTGTTTATAACACAGATAACCACACAATTTGACTATGAGCCATCAATTTGAAACAATTGAATTTGATGCGTACGATGGATTAATTTGCAATCTGAAACATTTGGTTGGTGTAGAACCCACTAAATGTCCTGTGCTCTTGGTTCATGGAGCAGGAGTTCGAGCCAATATATTCAACCCTCCTTCTGATGACAATATTATTACCCAACTGGCCAAAGAAGGCTACGATGTGTGGTTAGAAAACTGGCGTGGCAGCATTGACTTGAAACCTAACCACTGGGATCTTGATCAAGTTGCTGTCAATGACCATCCAGCAGCAGTAAAAAAGATCGTAGAAATCACTGGTTCTAAGGAAATAAAGGCCATCATTCATTGTCAAGGAAGTACGAGTTTCATGATTTCTGCAGTCCTGGGATTGGTGCCAGAGGTGAAAACGATTATCAGCAATGCTGTTTCGCTGCATCCGGTTGTCTCTAGCTATTCTCAATTCAAACTGAACTATTACGTACCGATCGTCAAAATGATGTACGAATACCTCAACCCGGCGTGGGGACTGCATGCCCCGGATTTCAAGGCTAAAATGCTTCGTTTTTTGGTCGCAACAACGCATTGGGAGAAAGATACTTTAGTCGGCAAGTTTGTCAGTTTTACTTACGGATCAGGATGGCCTGCACTCTGGTTGTTGGAAAATTTGGATCAAAAAACCATGGATTGGATACAGCATGAATTTGCAGCGGTTCCGCTATCTTTTTTTGACCATATCAAAAAATGCGTTCATCAGTCAGAGCTAGTTCCACTAAATTCTAATGCTTCAAGTTACGTCACGAGCGAGCCTAAGACCGATGCCAGATTTATATTATTTGGAGGAGAACAAAACCTATGTTTCCACCCAGATAGTCAGCGAAAAACTTTTAAATACCTAGACAACCTAAACCCTGGAATACACCAACTTCATATTCTGGACAATTATAGTCATCTCGATGTGTTCTTGGGAAAAAATGCTCATCGAGATGTATTTCCAATAATGTTAACTGAACTAAATAAAAACTAACTATGGCAATACCTAAACGAGTCAAGAGATATGGAGGACGTTATGCGCTAGTAGATAATATTCCGTACGTCATGCCCGTGAGCGCAAGAAATTCTCCGGCATTGATGGCTGGGTTCGCTTGTGATTGGGAAAAAGCCAATGCCTTGCTTCCCGGCAACGAAGTCCATGCACTCAAATTACCCAATGGAAAAGCAGCACTTTTGATCACCGTTATCGACTATCGGGATACTAGCATTGGCAAGTACATTGAATATAGTATCGCGATTGGCTGCACACATGGCAGCAAGCCCGCCCCAAAAATCCTGAATGCCATGATGATGAAAACTTATGGCACGGGACAATACATTCTTGACCTTCCGGTAAGCTCAGAAGTATCCGTAAAAGGGGGTAAAGGAATCTGGGGTATGCCCAAACACAAAGCCAATTTGGCTTTTGAGGTTACCGACAAGCAAGTAAGCAGCCACTACGAGAAAGATGGGCAATTTGCTTTCAGAATCGAAATTGATCGACCAAAATCACCTTCCATAAAATTAAAAATCGGCACGGCAAACTATTGTCGATTCCGAAATATGCTCATGGCTTCTTACATATATTTTAATACAAAAGCCGGAGTAAACCTTTTCAGCAAAGCCAAAGCCAACCTTTACATAGGAGACCACCCAAAGGTCTCCTTTTTACGAGACATCGACATCAATCCTGATCCATTTTTCACCATGTTTATGCCCAAGGCAAATGGTATTTTGGACGATCATTTTGATTGCTGGTTTATGACATATGACGAACCTCCAAAAGAAATGCCGGAAGGGCTTGAAAGCATTTATGACCTTGGTCTTGATGAAAGCTGGCTACCTCCTCCTTCGATGACCGATTATGAGAAGTATAAAATCTAACTAAAAAAGCTTCAAAAATCCATGAAACCGGTTTGGCAGGAGCAAGTTGAGAATACATTAGAAAATAATTAACTCTCCCAATATCAGTAACTCAAAAAATTATACACAAATGAAACAGACACTTATTGACCTTAGTAACGCATACATCTTTTTTTGTGCTTCGCTGTATTTGGGATTATTCTGGTCCCTACATTTCTTCTGGTTTCCGCACTATCCGGAGACCTTGAACATAGACAATTATTACGATGCGATCATTCCTCAGACTACTACTGCGACCAAATTCTTCTTCATTACCATCCCCATCATGGCCATAGCTATCGTGGTAATGCTTATATCAGAATGGAAAAAGAAGTTGCAGTGGGTACCGATCTTGTGGATTCCCGGATTGTTTATTCCCGTGATCATCCAGCAAATGTTTATTGAAAAAGTCAACGACCAGTTTATTGCCGGAGTAACTGATCCAACTAAATTGCAAGAGCTGCTTCACGAGTGGATGTTTTTGAATGACCTTAGATGGGTCATCCTTACCGTCATGTGGTGCGTGACGATGTATTTTTTTATAGCAAAAGCAAAAATTAAACAATCGCAAACACAAACCACATAGCAAAACGTGAAAAAATATATACACCTAATCCTCATCTTAATCTCCATTGCCACAGTTATTTCCGGCCTTTCACAAATGATCATGCCCGGGTTTGTACTTGGCATCATCGGAGCTGAAATCACAGTAACTTCATCTCATTTCTTTGCGATTGTTGGTATGTTCATGGCGTTATTTGGCGGTCTGATGCTACATGCCATTTACAGTGCGCAGCCGCAAAGGCCTGCTATTCTTTGGTGTGCATTCCAAAAACTTGGTGCCTTTGCCGCAGTGACACTTGGGGTGTTCACGGGAGTATTTTCGGTATTGGCTATGGCCGTGGCAATATTTGACCTAGTGTCTGGAGCTATTTTTTTATACTATTTAAAAATCACAAAAGATGCAGAGGCTTAGTCTCTTCTTTTTTTATACTTACATAGGTCTGGTGATTGTTGCTGGTTTTTGGGGAGCCTTTATTAATCCATACTTTGATTTTGATCTGTTGTTTAGCTTCGACCCAAATACACTCAATGATCAGGTTCGTATTAATTTATTGAGTCAATACCGCTTTCTCCGTGCGCTAGAGCTTGGGTTTGGTTTGTTTGCTATTCTATTCGTAAATAAAATATTTGGCGATAAAACGTTTAATATTCTGTTTCTTTTCATCATGGGTTCAGGGATTCTGGCCAGAATAGTATCCTGGCTTGTGGATGGCACGCCAAATGCACTCACGCAATTTTTCATGTTCTATGAATTGCTAGGATGGATTATCATATTCTTTTATACACGCAAAATAAGACTTCAAAATGCCACCTGACCAAAACGACACTAAACAATCGACTAAGCGATCATTGATACTGGCTGGCGGAGGCATGCGGCTCGCGTATCAAGGTGGCGTGCTTATGGCCATTGAAGAACAACAACTCAAGTTTGATCATATAGATGGAACATCAGGCGGAATTTTCAATGCAGGGATGTTGGCATCAGGACTAAATGCTTACGAGATTGCCGCCCGATGGCGAACTTTGAATATCAAGAAGTTCATCTCTTACAGACCATTAAAAAGCTATCTAAACCCATTGAACATGATGGGATATGCTGATGCAGATAGCATTAGGGATGTCATCTTCCCTGAACTCGGCATCGACATCCAAAAAATAAACGCACACAAGGGAGCTGATACTACATTTAACGTTTGTAATTTTTCTGATAAGTCCGTAGAATCCATCGATCATAAATCTGCGACAACTGACCATCTCCTTGCAGGAGTTTCTCTCCCGATCATGATGCCTGGACTTAAAATCGGTACGCAATGGTTTTCGGACGCGGTTTGGATCAAAGACGCCAACTTGATAGAAGCTGTAAAGCGCGGGGCTGAAGAACTTTGGCTGGTATGGGCCATCGGAAATACAGAAACTTATCTCCCTGGTGCGCTAAATCAGTATGTACATATGATTGAGATGAGCGCTAATGGTGGATTGTTGGAAGAATACGATCGTATTGCTATGGTAAATGAAAAGATCACTAGCGGTCAGGAAGCATATGGCCAGAAAAAGCCAATCAAATTATTTGTAATCAAGCCAACCCTTCCTCTCCCTTTAGACCCGGATCTTTTTTTCAATAAAATTGATGCACGGTCTCTCATCAATATGGGTTATGCGCACACAAAAAAGGCCTTAAAATCCATGCCTGAGCAAGGCGTTCCTTTTGACAAGGAAGCCACAAAAATGAGTTCGCCGGGCAACCGCTTGAATATCCGATCGGAATTCACGGGGACTTTATCGCAGGATGAGAAAAAAGTAAATGCACAGTTTTACTCATATTTTGTACTTTCAGAACTTGACAATATTACTAGACTTAATATCTATTCCAGTTTTAAGATGGAAGATTTTGAGTTTGAAATCTCCTGCTATAACCACGAAATAAAGACATTTGACAAAGATGGAAAACACATGTTCGAATGTACGTGTAGTTACATTCATTCTGGGGAGATCTATGGACTTAAGGCCACTTTTTCGCTCAATTCTGCCATTGACCTAATGCTTGGTTTGGAGTTTAAATCCGTACAAATTGAAGTATCGAAAAACCCTTCAAAACCCATGATTTCCGGAGTGCTCTACCAAAGCGCCGGACAAAGGATCAAAAACCTATTTCCTAATAATACTAGAAAGCCGGACGGCACTTCGGGAAGAATTTCATTAAAATATAAATTGGCGACAAAACTATTAACCTATGCAGTTTGAGCGAAAGCCCATGGTTGGGTGGTATGATGTAAAGCAATTGATGGCTACTGCCATGAAGACGGTGATATCCTCCGTTTTTGGGAATTATACAGACAAGCGCGAAATACAGGCATTTTCCGCCCAAGAACAGCCTTTTGATTTCACTGACCGTGAAGATATCTGGATCGATTATATTTCTGACTTGGGGGATGGTTTTAATTCGACCTACACCATGGCACATCTCCTGGCAAAGGATGAAATTTCAGTTGATGGAGAGGCTTTACAAAGGGGAGATATCCTCATTATGGGTGGAGACGAGGTGTATCCTACACCGGAAAAGAAAGAATACCAAAACCGACTTCAGGGGCCTTATAATGCCGCATTTCCATGGGAAGACGATGAACCTAAAGAAGTAAAACCAAAATTGTTTGCCATTCCCGGCAACCATGATTGGTACGACGGGCTCACCAATTTCATTCGATTATTCTGTCAGGACCGTGCCTTGGGCAATTGGCTCACATTACAAAAGCGAAGCTATTTTGCCATAAAACTGCCGCACGATTATTGGTTGATCGGCATCGACATCCAATTGAAAGCTGATATTGACGAGCCGCAGATGGCTTATTTCAGAAAAATTGCAGAAGAACACATAGGTGAGGATGATAAAGTGATATTATGTACTGCGGAACCTTCCTGGACCAATGGCTCTCTATCCGAAAATTTTGAAGCAGATGATCGCATACGCTTTTTTATGGATCGTGTCCTTCGGGTAAAACACAAATCACTTTCCATCACGGCAGTTCTAACCGGGGATCTACACCATTATTCCAGATATGAGACAACACTGAATAAAGGAGATAAAAACACGCACCTAATCACTGCCGGCGGTGGTGGAGCATTCATGCATCCAACCCATATTCTCAAAGAAAATATCCAATTTAACCATGGAACAGAGGCCAAGCTCAAAGCCGCTTTTCCGTCAAAATCTGAGTCCAAAGGCCTCTCTTGGCGCAATCTTGCCTTCCCGTATTTCAACTGGAGTATGGGGCTTTTTCTCGGTATTTTCCATTTGTTCACGGCATGGATTTTACAAAGTAATTCGATCCACTTTGGCGAAACATCACTTATGGAAACCATTTCCGAATTAGATATTTCCTTTTCCAACATAGACGATTATTTACTCATCCTGTTTAACCTGATCAAACACAGCCCATCTGTAGTGTTCCTCAATCTGATTCTGTTTGGTGGCATTTGGGCTTTTACAGATACAGCTAATGGCAAGAAAAAATGGAACAACATCGCTGGCGTCGGACACGGCATTTTCCAATTATGGAATTTGTATTTCTGGATTTGGTGTTTTTCTGTATGGAATTTAAAAGGCTTTTCACTTCCAGTTGATGGATTATGGCAAATAGCTCTTTTTTCTATAGAGATGATAGCAATTGGAGGATTGGCAAGTGGGTTTATTTTTGGAGTTTACCTGTTGGTCAGTATCCTTGTTTTCCAGTCACACCCGACTGAGGCATCGTCATCTTACAGTCACGAAGGGTATAAAAACTTCCTTAGAATGCATCTAACAAAAGATAAATTAACTATTTATCCAATTGGCATAAAAAACGTTGTCAACAATTGGACAAATATTGGCACAGTTGAAAAGCCCAAATTTACAGGGGATGAAATTGAGCATGAGCTAATAGAAAATAAACTGATAATAATACCTCAAAACCCATGAACAGACTATCCAAACCCATAACAGAGCTACACAATGAATATGATGTAGTCGTGATCGGCTCAGGCTACGGTGGTAGCATTGCAGCTTCAAGAATGTCGAGAGTTGGCAAAAAAGTATGCTTACTGGAAAAAGGGAAGGAATTCCTCCCTGGGGAGTTCCCCTCCGATCTGTTGGATGCATCCGGGGAAATGCAGATCAACACAGGAAAGTCCACCGTCGGCGATGATAACGGCCTATATGAATTTGTAGTTGGTAAAGACATTAGCGTATTCAAAGGCTGCGGACTTGGAGGCACCTCACTAGTTAATGCAAATGTATCTATCGAAGCAGAGGAGAGGGTATTTGAAGATCCCGTATGGCCGAAAGTCTTGCGACAGGACATGGATTCGCTCAAGGCAGGAATAGAACAGGCGAGAAAAATGCTCAAGCCCACTCCCTACCCGGAAGGACAAAACGGATATCCGGTACTTGCCAAAACAGAGGGCATGCGCAAGTCAGCAGTAGCGTTGAATGCTCCTTTCAAAATGCTTGACATCAATGTGAATTTCAAAACACAAACAAACCACGTGGGAGTGGAACAAGGCCACTGCATCAATTGTGGCGATTGCGTAACTGGTTGTAATCATAGCGCTAAAAACACCACGGCAATGAACTATTTGCCCGATGCGGTCAATCATGGTGCGG
>JAUHYU010000180.1 GCA_030426345.1 Bacteroidia bacterium | reverse complement strand
TATGGGGATAGAATGGTATTATGATCGTATTGAAGTCAGCACTTCATTGAGCTGGGCGTTATGAAGTAAAGGAAAGAACGGTAGCCGACCTGCCTTGAGATACTCCAAGTCAGGTATACCGCCAAAAAAGCCTCCAAAATCCATGCCTGCCTTGCCGATATAAAAAGACTGAACTATAATTTACAACCTTATTAAGAATTCTTATCTTTATAAAAAGTGAATCGTTATGAATGCAGCGGAAATTAAAATTGATCTATTTAGAAAACTTGACGCTCTTAAAGGGAAAAGATTAGAAGATGCGTATGGATTGCTGTTGAATTACATCAATGGAAAGAGTGAGATTGAGGAGTGGCAAAACCTGACATCTGAACAACTGACTGCAATTCTTCTCGGTGTGGAGCAATTGGACAATGGGCAAGGAAGAAGTCATAGTGAAGTAATGACTGATTTTAGAAGGCGATATGAAAATGACTAGAGAAATCATTTGGTCTCCAGCTGCAGAAAGGGACTTTGAATCTATACTTGAATATCTACAACACAAATGGAGTAATCAAATTACGAGAAGATTCATCAATAAAGTTGATGACAACATTGAATTGATTCTAGAAGATCCAAAAATATTTCCTATGATTAATTAGAGAATTGGGAATTCGAAAAAGCGTTATAACCAAACAGAACACTCTTTTTTATCGAGAAAAAGAAGATAAAATTGAATAGTAAGACTTTTTGATACTCGACAAGATCCTAAAAAATTATCATTTTTGTAAATGAAAAGGGGGTACTTTTAGTATAAGAACCCTATATCATCTTATCATTCTACACTTGTAGCAGACTAAAAAAGCCTCTAAAATCCATGGATTTTAGAGGCTTTTATGGAGTGAAATTGATATATCCTTTAACAGAGTTTCTTTAAGAAGTGTAGAATTTAGAAAATATGAATGATTCATCAAATATTTGTTTGTCCTGTGGGTTTTGTTGCGACGGTACTTTGATTGGTTTTGTGCAGCTCGGTCGAGAAGAGTTGCCTGCGTTGAGAGGATTAATGGATATTGAGGAAGCAAATGGCGAAGGTTTTTTTCTGCAACCTTGCAACAACTATTGTGACGGTTGCAATATTTATTCCAATAGGCCGAAGCAATGTCGCAATTTTAATTGCGAACTTTTAAACTCACTCGAACAAAAGGAATTTGATTTTGATTTGGCTGTTGAAACGATCAACGTGGTGAAACAAAAAAAGATCGCCATAGAAAAAAAATTAGCGATGCTACAGTTTGATCTACAATCCCAATCATTTTATTTTAAAATGGTCGAATTGAAGAAGGTGTTGCAGAAAAACAAGGTTGAATCAACATTAACGGAAAACCATCTGGAATTAATATCAGATATCAATAAGCTCGATGGTTTGTTGTTAGAAAAATTCGGTGTCTCGTTAAAATAGTGCGGCTTTGGTAAAAGCCAAATTTCCCGCATTTACGGAAGATTTAAAAGCCGTCTAAAATCCATGGATTTTAGACGGCTTTTTTACTTGGTTTGTTTAACGTACCCTCTGGGTTTATGTCTCATTCGTCGGTTTCCCTATAGTCGCCAATATCCCTCCATCTACATAAAGGATGTGTCCATTTACAAAATTGGAAGCATTGGAAGATAGAAAAATGGCTGCTCCCTGTAGATCATCCGGGTCACCCCATTTTGCAGCAGGAGTTCTATTGAGGATAAAATCATTGAACGGATGGCCATCGACTCGGATAGGGGCAGTCTGTGAAGTTGCAAAATATCCGGGGCCAATGCCGTTGATTTGAATATTGTGTTTGGCCCACTCTGTCGCCATGTTTTGCGTAAGCATCTTCAAACCGCCTTTAGCTGCCGCGTAAGCTCCAACAGTATTTCTGCCCAGTTCACTCATCATTGAGCACATGTTTATGATTTTCCCATGGCCACGATCCATCATGCTCTTAACAACATGCTTGGCCATAATAAATGGAGCAATTAGATCGATGTTGATCACTTGTGTAAAATCCTCTACGCTCATTTCCTCCAAAGGAACTCGCTTGATGATCCCCGCATTATTGACCAGAATATCAATGTAGCCGACTTCATTTTCTATTTTGGCGATACTTTCTATCACTTCCTTTTCATTCGACACATCGAACAAATATCCCGAAGCTTCTAAGCCTGCTTTTTGATAAATCAATAGTGCTTCCTCCATCTTGGATGGAGTATGGCCATTGATCACCAGCTTGGCACCAGCTTTGCCCAGGCCCATGGCGATCGACATTCCTAGTCCGTGTGTGCCTCCGGTGATGAGGGCAGTTTTTCCTTTTAGGTCAAATAATTCCAAAGACATATCTCTTATTTTAAGATGTCAATAACTGGGTCCATGTCTGTGAATTCCATGTTTTCACCACCCATCGACCAGATAAAGCTATAGTTGCTTGTTCCGGCTCCGGAATGTATTGACCAGTTAGGAGAAATGACCGCCTCATGGTTTTTGACAAATAAATGTCTGGTTTCGTGTGGTTGCCCCATCAAGTGACATACCTTTTGGCCTTCCGGCAAATCAAAATAAAAATAC
>JAUHYU010000179.1 GCA_030426345.1 Bacteroidia bacterium | reverse complement strand
GTTTTTCAATATGTCCATGAATTGCTGCTGCATCTCACACGAGGCGTACGCTGGGACAGCGACCATGTGATCACCATGAATGACGAAACTGTTTTGATCGCTCAGGAACTTAACCGCATAGATGCTTACGATAAAGTAAATATTGGCTTGGATTTTTTTGACGCCAGCATCAATCGCATCGGGGCTTATGTGTCGGGTATCAGGTCAGCGCAAAAAAGTATCCTTTTTTCCATGCTCGAACCAACAAATGAATTGAAAAAATATGAAGAAGAAGGCCGCTGGTTTGAGCGCTTGGCGATGCTGGAGGAACTAAAGACCAAGCCTTTTGGTGCTGTGTGGGACTATTATTGCATGAAAAATCAAGTACCTGTAGCACAGGATTATATCACAGAAGTAACGTCTTATGAAAACAAAGTGTTGTCTTCGAGGGATTGATAATAGAAATAGAAAAACTGATAAAAAACAAATAACCTAAATTGAACTAAAATGGAACCATTAAAAGCATTTTTGCTGATATTGATTTTAAGTGCAATATCATTTTTTGCAGATGCAAAGAACCAAGTTGTAAAACTCGTTTGTGAGTATCATGTCAACCCGATAGGCATGGATGTGGATAAGCCACGGCTTAGTTGGCAAATTTTGTCTGATCAAAAGGATGTACTTCAGACTGCATATGAAATCCGGGTGTTTGATACATCATTGGATAAAACAAAAAAAAGAAAGCAAATATGGACTTCAGGAAAAGTAGCCAGCGATAATTCAGTAAATGTGGCGTATGCCGGACCGAAGTTAAAGTCCGCGCAGCGTGTCTATTGGCAAGTGCGTATTTGGGATAATAACAACAAATCCACAAGTTGGAGTGAATTGGCCTATTGGGAAATGGGAATATTAATTCCGAATGAATGGACTGCCTCGTGGGTCACGATGCCCAATGAAGCTGAAAGCACCGATCCTCCGGCACAATATTATCGAAACGAGTTTTCCTCAACAAAAAAAGTAGTTTCGGCTAGAGTATATGTCACCTCGCTTGGGTTATATGAACTTTATCTCAATGGACAAAAAGTAGGGGATCAGCTATTTACACCTGGATGGACGAGCTATAACAATCGTCTGCAATACCAAACCTATGATGTCACTTCCATGATCCAATCTAAAAATGCCGTTGGGGCAATTTTGGGCGATGGCTGGTATAGAGGAAATATCGGTTGGAAGGATCAGCGTAATTATTATGGAGATCAATTGGGGCTTTTGCTGCAACTGCAAATTGATTATGTCGATGGTACTAGCGAGACTATTGTTACTGATGAAACTTGGAAAGTTTCGAATGGCCCGATTGTATATTCTGATATCTATAATGGCGAAAAGTATGATGCTCGATTGGTAATGGCCGGATGGAATAAGGCCGGATTCCATGGAAATCAATGGCTTTCTGTTGAAGTAATGAACAAACCTGATGCCAAGCTAATTGCTCCTCAGGGCGCCCCAGTCAAAGCCATTGAAGAAATAAAACCCATAGAATTGATCACTACCCCAAAAGGTGAGATTGTCATGGATATGGGCCAGAACATGGTCGGCTGGGTTCGGCTAAAGGTAAACGGGAAAAAAGGAGATATGGTGACTTTGAAGTTTTCCGAAGTACTCGATAAAGATGGCAACTTCTACACCGACAACCTGCGCTCGGCAAAGGTTACTGATTATTACATTTTGAAAGGAGACGGAGAAGAGATCTATGAACCTATGTTTACATTCCACGGTTTTCGTTTCGTGCAACTGGAAGGACTCTCAGAAAAGCCATCGCTAGACCAGATCACAGGCGTGGTCATCCATTCCGAAATGACTCCGACAGGCAGTTTCACTTGCTCTGATACACTTATCAATCAGCTGCAGCACAACATTCAGTGGGGTCAAAAGGGCAATTTCCTTGATGTGCCTACCGATTGTCCACAACGTGACGAGCGTCTTGGCTGGACCGGGGATGCACAGGTTTTTAGCCCAACAGCTGCCTTCAATTTTGATGTGTCGGCTTTTTACACAAAGTGGATGAAAGATTTGGCGGCAGATCAACTACCTGATGGCAAAGTGCCTCATGTGATCCCCGATGTGCTAAAAGGTGGTGGAGGATCGACAGCTTGGGCAGATGCGGCATTGATCGTTCCGTGGACAACGTACCTTGCCTATGGCGACCAGCGTATTTTGGAGGAGCAATACCCAAGTATGAAAGCTTGGGTTGACTATATGCAAAACAGAGCAGGAGAAGATAATCTGTGGACGGGAGATGCTCATTTTGGTGATTGGTTGGCTTTTGCATCAACGCGATCGGACTACACTGGAGCCACCACAGAAAAGGATTTGATTGCAACGGCTTACTATGCACATTCTAGCGGGTTGTTAGCGAAAGTTGCTGCAATCGTGGGCAATGAAACTGATGCAAAGAAATATGAAGCACTTTCTAATGGGATTAAAAAAGCATTTGTCAAGGAGTTTGTAACACCTGCAGGTCGGTTGGTATCCAATACCCAGACCGCTTATTCACTGGCTCTGGCTTTTGATTTGCTCCCTGAAAATTTAGTTTCTTC
>JAUHYU010000128.1 GCA_030426345.1 Bacteroidia bacterium | reverse complement strand
GGAACCTCAGCAAGTAGTTGGCAATAATTTCACTTTCATGGAAATAGGTGAAAGTATCGCCCCCGCCATAGTGATATTTGTAAATCAACCCTAGTGCGAAACCAGCAATTATCTTAAAAATGAACCCTAGGATGGCGTAGCCGTTATTTCTGTTGTACTGCACGAATAGGTAGCCATACCACAGAAGCAGGCCGATAGATAAGACAGAAATCCATACCATCATTTACAGCTGATTATTTCGGTGCCAATTGCGCAATGCAAACAGCGTTTTTTCAAACAATATTGATTGAACAATTCGATGGATGCTTGCGAGTCGAAAGCAGACTTAATTTCCAAGCCAACTTCCTTCCATTTTTTTGTAATCGAGTTTGTCTCCGGCTTTATCGCTGCGAGAAGTTCAAATGATTTTTCTTTTAGCTCTTCCCGATCTTTGTATACGCCATACGCAAACAACAAAGGCGCAACTGTATTGATCAACACGTTTTCGATACTTCCTGTCCCAAGTTTTCCAATTTCATTTTCTGTTTTAGAACCAAAATTATAATGGTGCAACCAGTATTCTGACTGAGTGACAGCAAGCTGTTTTTTCAGGGCTGAAATGCCTTCAAAATCCATGAAAAGGGAAAATAAATTGCTATGGTTTGTGACCACAGCTGCTAACTGAGCAATGCGAACGGTCGGAAAATTGGCTGGTCGAAGTCGTAAAAATTTCCATTGATGCAAATCCACCCTGCGCTCCAAACTATATTTCATGGATTTAAAGGCATATTCTGCTGCTAATTCTGCGTGATAGGCGTCATCCATTTTATCATCTAAAAAACCTGCCTGCCCAAATAAAAGTGCCTCGACTGTCTTAGGGTTGTGCACTTCCTTTTTCAAAATTTTTAGTGGTAGTGATTTTCCAAGGTCATAAAAAGGAAAGGCATTGGTTTTGAAACCAAAGTTTTTGCAGAGCATGCGCCACGCAATTTCTTCCCAGTCATTCTCGGTGAGGGCAATCTCACGAAAAATGTTTTCCGATTTCTCCTGCATCCGCTCCGCCAGCACCTTGTCCATCATGCTGTAAATTGTAATGGATTTGACGTTTTCCAAAAAACTACTGCACAAAATCTCCGCATCCGGTTCCAAAAGCCTTTGGTAGTTTTCGATCATCCGATGGTCCACAATGCCCTTCAATTCCATGGCCGGAATCTCCGAATCATTTTGGCGATGAATTACCGCATCATTGTTCCAAACCACGTGCAGAATCACATTGTTGTAAGCCTCATCTTCCTGATGCCCGTGCCGATTCCAATCCTTGGCGTTGACATGAATTTCCACACTACCTGTCCAGATGATGTCGCCAATTTTGATCTTGGCATTGTTAAAATCCGGCCCTGCGTCTGTATTGAGATACCCCGGATGAAAAACGGTTATCTCCTGCCCCGAAACAGTATCAAGTTCTCTAGAATTAAAGTGCTGAAATTTCCATAAGAAATGTAAAAATGCTTCTTCCATCAGTCATGAATATGCCTAAAAATAACAAATGACAAGGTATAAAACTTTTATTTGCTGAATATAGTATAATATAAATTCTAGGCGTTCAGGGAAAAATCAAAACATCCATCATCAGATTTTTGAGTCAAAAACCCCTTCTATTCCATGAGGATACCTGCTAAATATTTGAGGTCTATTTCGGCTTGCTTGGCGGCAAAGGCGGCATTTTGATAACGTAGTTGCGCGTTTATCAGGTTTACCTGTGACTCCCTCAGCTCTATAGAATTTGAAAGGCCAATTTCATACCGATCCTGAGCGATCTCATTATTTTCTCCGGCAACAGTAAGGTTCTCTCCTTCCAGCACGAGCAGGTTTAGATTATTTCGGTAATTAAGATAAATCTGTTTTATATCAGTCTCAATTTCTATAACCTGTTGCTGATAACTGTGCTGTGCAGACTCGGTGGAAATTTTAGCATTTTGAATCCTGCGATTAAGATTAAACCCATCAAAAAGCATCCAGCTGGCAGAGATGCCGTATGTTATATCACTGGACGATCCTGCCACTGCAAACCCGGCTGGTGTCTCAAAGTTCTGCCGTGAATAATCCGCAAATAGCCCCACCGAAGGCAACCTATCCGCTTTGTTAATAGATTCTTCCTGCCGAGCGATCGCTTCCTCCATGCGTTTAATTTGTAGCTGTTTGTTTTGCAATTCCATCGTGCTGAGCAGATCCTCTAGCTGCAACTCCCTGTCTATTTTAAGATCGTATGACAAAGCAAAATTTATACTGTCGTCTTTATCCGCCATGAGTTCCATCAGGTCAAATTTGCTTGAAGCCAGCACTTCCATCTGTCGGATCATAAGGGAACGGTCAGAATTATAATCTACCTGCGCTTGAAGATATTCCAGTTTTGAAGCCTTGCCCAATTCATATTTATCTTTGGCAATCACCAGGCGCTCCTCTGACAGTTGTACATTAATCTCCGAAAGAGCCTGTCTTTCTTTTTCCAGGGCCGCTCCATAAAATGTGGACAATAAGTTATAAAGCAGTGTCTCAACATTTAATTTCAATTCATACTCTCCCTGCATCTTTTGCCCCTCTAATTGGTCATATTGATAGAACATCCTCATTCCATCAAAGATGGTCCAGTTGAGGGTGGCGCCATAAGTTTGGCGCAGGGTTTTTACACCGCTCCCCGAAATAGTATAAGTAGAATCATCCCTACTTCGGGTTTGCTCATACTTTTGTGTTCCATAAGTTCTTTGAAAATCAGCATTTACTGTTGGTAAAAAACCGGCATTCCCCCTTGATAGGTTATTTTCATCAATGGCCAAATCATTTCTGGCTATTTTAATGGCATAGTTATTTTCGAGTGCCTTGACAATAGCATCTTCAATGGTCAATGAATCTTGGGCAGCTACTGCGCCGAATACTAGCAAAAAACAAAAAGATATAAACGTACCTTTCATTAGCGAGCTTTTCTTTTATCTGTTCCTGTGATATAAGAGTAAATGGCCGGAATAACGAACAACGTTAACAGGGTGGCAAAAACCAACCCTCCAATCACAGCAATTCCCATGGATTTTCGACTTTCTGCCCCTGCCCCAAGTGCCAGTGCAATGGGTAAAATACCCAATATCGTAGATAGACTAGTCATTAGTATCGGTCTGAAACGGGCCTTTGCTGCCCCTACGATTGCGTCTGTTATGGACATATTCTGGGCTTTGCGCTGATTGGCAAATTCCACGATAAGA
The DNA here is from genome assembly GCA_030426345.1 of Bacteroidia bacterium. GTDB lineage: Bacteria > Bacteroidota > Bacteroidia > Cytophagales > Cyclobacteriaceae > JAAUQL01. The sequence goes on along the minus strand of JAUHYU010000128.1, from coordinate 10,077 downwards.
ATTCCATTTTTGGTTACCAATCCTATCAACATAATAATCCCTATCTGACTAAAAATATTCAGCGTCTCACCAAAAAAGTATAGAGACATCAAAGTACCCGCCAAAGCCAACGGTACCGTAAACATGATAATTAATGGATCCCTGAAGCTTTCGAATTGCGCGGCAAGCACCAAATAAATCAATACAAGAGCAAAGGCAAAGGCAAAAAGCAAATTGCCGGAACTGGCACTAAACTCCTGTGAGGCCCCAGCCAACGCCGTGCTAAAGGAATCGTCTAATACTTTCTGTGCCACTTCATCCATCGTATCAATACCATCTCCGAGGGAATATCCCGGAGATAAACTGGCTGAAATTGTGGCCGATGCAAATCTATTATAACGGTATAATTGTGGTGGCGTACTCTTTTCTTCGAGTGTCACAAGGTTGTCCATTTGTATCAAGTCTCCACGCTCATTTTGCACATAAATGGCCCTCAAATCCATGGGGTCATCTCGATTGCTACGCTCCACCTGACCAATAATCTGATATTGCTTTCCGTCTTTTATAAAATACCCAAAACGCTGACCACTTAACGAGAGCTGAAGTGTTTGCGCTATGTTCCTTACGGAAACACCCAAATCTCGGGCTTTGTCACGGTCAATGGAAATATTGATTTCTGGTTTGTTGAATTTCAGATCCACCTCAACAAAATCAAATACTCCGGTAGCATTGCTTTCTTCGATGAAGGCAGGAATTACTTCCTTCAGCTTTTCCAGATTCTGAGCCTGCAATACATATTGAACAGGCAAGTTTCCCCTCCGATTTCCTATTGATTGTGGTTGGGAAACAAAGGCTCGGGCCCTGGTATTTTGAGCCACTTTTGGCTTAAGTGCATCCACAATCTCTCCTTGGCTTCTTTGCCTTTCATCTACTTTTTCAAGACGGACGATGGCAAACCCTGAATTGACACTCGACGAAGATCCGTAGCCAGGTGAAGCAATTGTAAGTATGGCCTTCGATTCAGGTACTTCCTTTTTAACCAATTCATATACCTGATCCATGTAAAAATCCATGTATTCGAAAGTAGCCCCCTCCGGCCCTGTTCCATAGATTCTAAAGTTCCCCCGATCCTCTATGGGAGATAATTCCTGATGAATCTCCTGTATTAAGTAAAAAATAGCCCCTCCAGACAAAATAATAATGACAAATGCCATCCATCGATATTTCATAAATCTATCCAGGGAGTTGCTGTATATCTTGTTTAGCCATTCAAAAAATGGTTCTGTCTTTCGATAGATCCACTGTTTTTGCTTTCTCTTCTTGAGCATGTTAGCGGAAAGCATAGGTGTAAGTGTAAGAGCTACAAAACTGGAGATAATCACCGCCCCTGCCACTACAACACTAAATTCCCGGAACAATCTCCCTGTGAGTCCCTCTAAAAACACTATCGGAAAAAACACCGATGAAAGTGCCACTGTGGTGCTGATCACAGCAAAGAAAATTTCCTTCGTTCCCTTTTTTCCAGCCTCATGAGGTTCTTCTCCTTCTTCTATTTTAGAATAAATGTTTTCTAAAACCACAATGGCATCATCTACAACTAGGCCGATCGCCAATACAATTCCCAGCAGGGTAAGTACATTGATGGAAAAGTCAAATAAATACATGAGAAAAAATGTACCTATCAGACTGATGGGAACTGTCACAATAGGGATCACGGTTGTTCGCCAATCCCTAAAAAAGGCAAATATGATCAGAGCGACCAATCCAAATGCTACATAGATCGTCTGTTCAACTTCATCGATGGATTCTGTAATATATTCTGTATTGTCAAATGCAACTTGTGCATCGATATCTTCGGGAAGGTTTTTTCTTATACTTTCTAATCTTTTATAAAGTGACTTGGCAATGTTCAGGTTGTTGGATCCCGGTTGTGGTGATACAACTACCATCACCATGGGAATTCCGTTGCTTTTGAGCACAGTCCGCTCATTTTCGGGATAGAATTCAGCTCTGCCAATATCCCGAAAGCGGGTTACCCCAGTTTCATCTTCCCTAATAATCAGGTTATCAAACTGTTGCGGAGTATTTAACCGCCCAAGTGTCCTGACAGAAAGTTCCGTATTATTCCCTTCAATTCGACCAGAAGGAAGTTCCAGATTTTGTGCATAAACCGCATTGTAAACATCCAACGGGGTAACTTTATATGCAGCAAGTTTTACAGGGTCCATCCACAGGCGAATTGAGTATCGTTTATCACCCCAGATACGCACCTCGCTGACATCCGAAATTGTTTGAAAATTCTCTTTGAAAAGATTACTAGCCAATTCGGAAAGCTCAAGAATACTTCTGCTTTTGCTATATACCCTTACACCCATAATTGGGGAAGAATCTGCGTCTGCTTTGGAAACTACAGGAGGCTCAGCATCTGGAGGCAGGTTGCGTATGGCACGGGACACCTTGTCACGCACATCATTTGCTGCCGATTCAAGATCACTGTCCAGACCAAATTCCACTACTACAGTGCTCCTTCCATCCCTTGACGTAGAAGTTAGTGACTTAATACCCTGAATTCCATTGATGGATTCTTCCAGAGGTTCGGTTATCTGCGTCTCGATAATTTCAGCGTTAGCACCAGCATAAGTGGTGGATACTGTAATAATTGGAGGGTCTACACTTGGATATTCTCTAACTCCCAAAAAATTAAAGCCAACTATTCCCATGATCATGATCATGATCGACATGACAATAGCCAATACCGGTCGATCGATACTAATGTCGGATAGACTGCTCATTATTGTGTTACCACGTTTAGGTCCACATCCATGCCAGGGCCGATCTGAAGCAACCCGGTAGTAATCACCGTATCGCCCTGGTTCAACCCTTCTGTCACCTGAATTTGTGTAGAGGTGCGAATACCCGTTTCGATTTTGCGGTTGGCAACTTTGCCCTTTTCTAACACAAATACCTTCTTACCATCCATTTCAGGCACGACGGCTTCGGTTGGGATCATGAGGGCTTTGTCAAATGTTGCCAACGTCAAGGCTATTTTAGCAAATTGCCCCGGCAATAATTTATTCTCCTTATTATCACATAATGCCCTTGTTTTAATTGATCTCGTTTTCGGATCAATTTGAGGCTCGATTGCATATATTTTTCCATGAAACCGCTCCTCGTATCCATCAACTGTAAATGAGATGGGGTCACCTGTATTCACATCTGCAGTGTATTTACCTGGCACACTAAAATCTAACTTAATGGGATTGATGCTATATAATGTTGCAATTGGATCTGCTGGGTTTAGATAGCTCCCTTTGCTCACACTCCTCAATCCGATCACACCATCAAATGGCGCTACAATCTTGTGTTTTTGGATTTGTACTTGCTTTACTTTTATTTCTGCAATGGAGGTGTTTAGCGTAGTAAGGGCAGTCTCATATTCCTCTTTGCTAATAGCTTCTTTGGCCAATAGCTGCTTTTGGCGATACTCAATATCCTCATTGAGTTTTTGGGTGAATTGTAATTTTTCGATTTCGGCCTTGAATTCATCATCATTGAGCTGTATCAACAATTGACCTTGTTTTACACGCTGCCCTTCTTTAAAATAAATCTGCTCTACCACACCAGATACCTCAGTACTGAGGGTCACCGATTCATTGGCTAAAAGCGATCCCGTCACCCTTAAATCATTGTCAATCTCAGTATTTTGCACGATGACCGCTGACACATGAAGTTTAGCATCTTCTGTAGAGGTGGCAGGAGCCTGCTCCTCCTCAATTCCCGGCTTGTATATTTTAGGCAAAAAAATAAACGCCAAACAGATGACTGCAATGATCACAACAATAATTTTGGTATAAGTCTTCATTCTAAAACGATAAAAAAATTACCAAAAACATGATTTAAATAGCTAATAAAGCGCATTCCCCGAAGATTGGATTCCTATATTAAAAATATGGCTTAAATTAACAGATATTTGTGGGATTACCATTTGAAAATTCCAATTCTCAGTTTGCACAATTATCCCTACCAATTCTAAATTCTTTTTGAAGATTCAAGCGATTCCAGAGTAAAAAAGCATCCAAAATCCATGAATAGAATTATTCTGAATCCGCTCCTAGCTGTACTTTCAAATCAGGTCGGTTTTTTGCAAGTGCTTCTAGGCCATCATTGGTCACTTTTGTTTGCCAAAGATATACATGCTTGAGCGTAGGCATTTCTCCAATTACCTTCAGAGATTCATCTGTGATAGAGGTGCCGTACAGGTTAAGTATTTGCAAATGAGGCAGTTCTTTGATATATGAAAGACCATCGTCAGAAATTGGATTGTTCGGCAGCATCAGTCTGGTCAAGTTGGGCAATTGGCCAATAGTTTGCATCATCTCGTCGGTTACTCCTTTATTGCTCAGGTTCAGCCAAGTGATTTGTTCTTTGGCTTCCAGCAAGGAATTTATCGCACCCGCATCTACTCCGTTCTGAGATGAACTCACATCATACAGCGGGTGATTATTTGCCAATGTTTTTATATTAAACCCTGCGTTGGCTATATCTTGAATATTGGCCTCTGAAAGTTTGGGAGCCGAAAGCAAATCATAAATAGGCCTTGGGCTTGTATCTAAATGATAATCCCTCATCAACAGTGCGGTCAACCCTTCAGGAAGCTCGTCGTATTCAGAAAGTTTTTTATCAAAAGAAGCCCCGCTGTTTATCCACCATTCTACTACTTTTAATTCACTGTAGTTAAGACCTGCTCCCTTTGGCGGCATGAATTTCTGGCTACTTTGAGGTAGTGTCACGCGCTGAAAAAGCGGGCTTTCCGTCGCGTGGCTTGCCAATACAACTTCCCCGTTTTCTCCCCCTTTCAAGATGTCATCCTGGTTGGTAAGCACCAATCCTCCTTTGGCCTTTGTCTCGTTGTGGCAGGCATAGCATTTTAATTCTAAAGTAGGCTTTATTAAGTGCTGAAATACCAATAGAGAATCAGGTGTGGATGGAAGAGCCGCTTTTTCTACAGTTTCCTTACCAAATAGTTTTTTGACTGGATCAGGTGCATATACCAATAAATAATCACTACCGTGAGTCAGATTTCCACCTAAATGACCTGTAACTGAAACAAGGATCAATAAAAAAACAATTATTGCAGCTGGTGATACCCTATGAAACTTTATCAATTCAGACTTTATTGCCCAAGCCAATAAGGATAGCACAGCTAAACTTATTCCAAGCCATTTATGCCAGAAGAGCGTCTGCTCATCGTAGCCTCCCCCTCCAGCCAACAAATACCCTATTATCGCCGAGCCAATCGCTGCCAAACCACCAAGCAGTAAAGCAATAGATATGGCTTGATCCAGGTTTTTGAATTTATCTTTATAAAACCTAGACAAACCTTCCAGTACCGCAGCAAACAATAAAAAACCTATCGGCAAATGGACAATTAAAGGGTGAAAGCGGCCTAAAAATAATTCAATATTCATAATTCAAATTTTCCTAAATATATATTTATTCCTTTTTATTGGGTGACATATTTTTGCTTTTTGTCATGGATTTTCAAGCCAATATACCTTTGACCACATGACCATGAACATCCGTAAGCCGATATCTTCTGCCTTGATGTTTATATATTAATTTTTCATGATTTACACCTGCCAGATGAAGTAATGTAGCATGAAAATCATGGACATGTACCGGATCTCTGACAATGTTATAGCTAAAATCATCTGTTTCCCCATAAGAAAACCCGGGCTTTACCCCTGCTCCTGCCATCCACATGGTGAAGCATCTTGGATGATGGTCCCGACCATAGTTGGTTTCGGTGAGCTTACCTTGCGAATAAACTGTTCGGCCAAATTCCCCTCCCCATATTACCAATGTATCTTCCAATAACCCCCGTTGTTTCAAATCTTTTAGCAATCCTGCGGTGGCCTGATCAGTATTTTTACACTGATGTTTGATACCTCCCGGAAGGTTGCCGTGTTGATCCCATCCCTGATGGTACAATTGTACAAATTTCACATCTTTCTCCAATAGCTTCCTCGCAAGCAGACAGTTAGCCGCGTAGGTGCCTGGATCGCGGCTATCTGAGCCATACATGTCATAAACCCAATCTGGTTCATCAGACATATCCGTTACTTCCGGTACAGATGTCTGCATACGATATGCCATTTCATATTGTGCTATCCTAGCGTTAATCTCAGGATCACCATAACTGTCATATTGAATTTCATTTAACCTTTTCAGATAATCCAGCATTTGCCTTCGATCTGCGCCATCATAATTTTCGGGATTATTCAGATATAATACCGGGTCTTTGCCAGATCTAAATTGCACACCCTGATGCTTGGTAGGTAGAAATCCATTTCCCCATAATCTGGCGTACAATGGTTGCCCACTTCCATTTTTAGATACCAAAACAATGAAAGCAGGAAGGTTTTCATTGGAAGAACCTAGCCCGTAACTCATCCACGACCCGATAGATGGCCGACCAGGCAACTGATGCCCAGTTTGGAAAAAAGTAATGGCAGGATCATGATTGATTTGCTCAGTGTACATGGATTTGATAAAACAAAGGTCATCCACCATTTCTGCAGTATGTGGTAGTAATTCGCTCACCCATTTTCTGCTTTCTCCGTATTGGTCAAATTTAAATATAGAAGAAGTCATAGGAAAGGCCGTCTGTGCAGCACTCATGCCTGTAAGCCGCTGACCCTGTCTCACTGAGGCAGGCAAATCCTGTCCTTGTAAATCAACTAGGTTGGGTTTATAATCAAATGTTTCTAACTGAGATGGCCCTCCGCTTTGAAAGAGATAAATGATACGCTTGGCTTTAGGAGCATGGTGTGGAAGCCCTGGAATTCCATTGACTCCCGAAACTGGATTTTCTTGTCCAGACGATGCAAAAAGGTTGTTGGACCCCATCAAAGAACCTAAAGCCATGGCCCCAAGGCCCAAAGAGGTTTTAGTCAAGAATTGCCTTCGGTCTACCAGTTGCTCGACTTTTTTCAAGTCTTCATTGTTCGATCTCAATATGTCATGCCCGTCGCACATAATCTATCTTTTTGTTATTGATGCATCTAAATTCATGATCACACTCGCCACTACAGCATTGGCGGCTACAAGATTAGGGTCTAACTTCGGATCTGGTTTAGATTCCCCGGCACTTAACCAACCCAATAGTTTCTCAGGGTTATTCTTAAACTTTTCCAATTCTTTTTCCTGAAGCTCTATCAGCAAGCTCAATTCGGCTCCTGTCGGCTCTCGGCCTGTAAGCTTCGTAAAAGCCATCGAAATTCCATGACTACTACTCTCTGACTTTGCAATGTTCTGACCTATCACTTTGGAGGTTTCCACGAAAGTGGGATCATTCAGCAATACCAAGGCTTGCAGAGGTGTATTTGTTTTTTGGCGGCGCACAGCACATTCACTTCTGTCAGGAGCATCGAAGGTTCCCAAGGTAGGATGTGGCACAGACCTTTTCCAAATAGTATACATGCTCCTTCGATATAAATCACCCCCTTTGCTCTCATTGTAATTACCGCCGTTTACCCTCCACAATCCGGCGGGCTGATATGGATATACACTCTTTCCTCCAATTTTAGAATTTAGCAATCCACTTGCCATCAGGGCATTGTCACGAAGCATTTCGGCAGTGAGCCTTACAGCAGGTCCTCTTGCCAACAGAATATTATCTCCGTCTTTTTCTTGCAACTCTTTGCTTGCTCTAGAGTCCTGCCTGTAGATTGCCGACATCACGATCAGCTTTTGCAAAGCCTTTACATTCCACCCAGAATCCATGAATTCCACGGCCAACCAATCAAGCAAATAAGGATGGCTAGGCATCTCCCCCTGATTGCCAAAATCTTCTGATGTGCGAACAAGACCTCTCCCAAAATAATTTTGCCAATAGCGATTTACTGTGACCCTAGCAGTAAGTGGATTATTGGGATGGATGAGCCATTTGGCAAACCCCAACCTGTTGCGCGGTAAATCTTCAGGCATGGGCAGGATGCTCTCTGGTGTATTTGGAAATACTTCATCGCCATAAGTGTCATATACACCTCTTTCCAAAACAAAAGTTTTTCTAGGTGTAGCCATCTCCTTCATAACCATAATCTCCTGCAATGACTCCACACTATCAGCCATGGATTTTCGGGCCTTTTCTACATTAGATATTGCCGCTATATACTTGTTAGATTTACTGTATAAATAATACCCTTGCAATGCATTTTTTTCATCGGCAGACAGCTCAGTTGGTGATTTGGAAATTATTTTATCAAATTGTGAGCGGTCTGATATATGCAATATCTCGATTGGGGTGAGCTCCTTGTCAAATATCATTAAATCATCCGCCACGGCGCCTCCAATTCCCTTACCTCTCATTCTAGCACCAACCTGTATGCCGGGTTCGTTTTTTCTATTGAAATTGATGTCTTTGTATAAGTTATCGATTTGCACATCAGTTGCCAGCTCCTGTCCGTTTTGATAAATCTTTAACCCGGCAGCTTTTCCTGAACCATCATAGGTCATCGTAAAATTTAACCATTCTTCCCTCGGGATATCTTGATTGGTATATTTGATGATGGCATTATCGGGAGCAGTGTGCGCCATCATCAGTTGAAGCCTATTATTTTCCATGGCGAGGTGAAACCCCTTGAAATTATACAATACTGCGCCATCGCCTTTGTGAAAAATGACTCCATTTTCGATGTCCTTGGGGAGGTTCACCTGAATGGAAACGCTGAAGGGCTCACTCTTCTGAAAATGGCCAACTCCGTTGGTATCAAACCATGCATCTCCTCCTAAAAGCAGTCCATTTCCATGAAATCCTTTAGCAAAGGACGGCTTTTCATTTGAAGCCCCAGGCTGTTTCATTGCCCCATTAATAGATGGGTTTATCCTGTTTTTTAATGCCGCATTTTCAAATTCATAATGCGCCATCAAACCTTTGGGATATTTAGCATTACCAATATTTTTGAATTTGCCAGAAGCTATCCATGCGTTTGATGCCATCCTTTCTTCAGCTAGAATTGTTTTGGCATTATTTTCCTTATCGGAAACCTGCTTATTCAAAAAATTAATTATTTCATCCTGTTTTTCAGTAGTGAATAACATAGTGGGTACCGGCATGGCATTGTCCCAGGAGATTTGGCCAGATTCATTTACATTATTGAAAAAGGCAGACATTTCGTAATATTCCTTTTGGGAAATGGGATCGTATTTATGGTCGTGACATTTTGCGCAGCCAACAGTCATTGCCATAAAAGCCTGTCCTGCTGTATTTACCCTATCGAGCACATATTCAACACGAAATTCCTCAGGGATGATACCTCCCTCCATATTTTGCGGGTGAATGCGGTTAAAAGCCGTTGCCAACAACTGTTCCTTGGTTGGGTTAGGAAGTAAATCACCGGCCATTTGCCATACAATAAATTGGTCGTAGGGCATATTTTCATTGAATACCTTGATCACCCAATCGCGCCAAGGACTCATGTCGCGGTAGCGATCTACAGTATATCCATGAGTATCAGCATATCTGGCTACATCCATCCAATCCATAGCCATTTTCTCTCCAAATTGCGAGGATGCCAAAAGTCTATCTACCTGCTTTTCATAGGCATCTTTAGAATCGTCAGCCAAATATGTGTTTATTTCCTCCAGAGTTGGCGGCAGGCCGGTCAAGTCAAATGTAAGTCGACGCAACAAAATCTCTTTATCAGCCTCAGGTGAAGGGGAGAGATGGTTTTCCTCCAGCTTCTTGGCAACGAAATTGTCAATTGGATTTTTGACCCACTCAGGATGAGATATTTTTGGAGAATCTGTTTTTTCAGGTTTAATAAATGCCCAATGCGGTTTGTATTTTGCTCCATCTTTTATCCATTTTACCAACACAGCTTTTTCACGAGCGGTTAGTTTTAAATTGGAGTCTGCCAATGGCATTTGCAGCTCAGGGTCATCCGTAATTATTCGATGGAAGACTTCACTTTTTTGAAGGTTTCCTGGCTTGATGGCTTGTTTGCCAGGATATAAGGTAGATTCTGCATAAGCAGCATCGGCCACATCCAGGCGCAATTCTGCCTTTCTACTGGCGCCATCCGGCCCATGGCACAA
>JAUHYU010000127.1 GCA_030426345.1 Bacteroidia bacterium | reverse complement strand
ATGACCTCTCCTCATTCCATTTGCAAAAATCATGGTCAAAAAGCTATCCAAAATCCATGAAAACAAAATTTCGTTGGGGAGCAGGAATCGACGTCAGCGATGATCATATCCGTATTATTTCCTGTGGTGAGCACATTGAAAGTAATTCTGAGATCGGGATTTACAAATGAAATAAAAAACGCTCCTTAAAATCTATTGAAAAAGGAGGGCGCCCTTCCTCCTCCTTGCAACTATCCTACACTAATGTTATATTAGCCAACTAAGAAACACTCAATGAAAACGAATAAGATAATCCTTCTATTAACTTGTGCGCTGTTAGCTTTCGGGCAACTTCAAGCACAAGATTTGGTAAAAAAGGCCAACACCTTTTTAGATGCACTTTCTCCGGAATTAAAAGCCCAAGCACTTTTCCCATTCGATGGTGAAGAACGCTCTACCTGGCACTTTGTGCCAATGGACAACCGAAAAGGCCCTACTTTCCATGACTTCAATGATGCTCAAAAAAAGGCGGCCATTGACCTACTACAATCGTCCATCAGCAAGGAAGGCTACCGCAAATCCACCGAAATACGTCAGCTGGAAGGCATTCTCAAAACCATGGAAAACAATCCCCTATTCCCCGACGGCACACCAAAGCGCGACCCGCTCAATTATCACTTCTGCATTTTTGGCACTCCATCGGCCACCGAAGCTTGGGGATGGAGATTTGAAGGGCACCACCAGTCACTCAATTTCACCTTTGCCAATGGCATCTTGGCTGCGTCCACACCTTCGTTTTTTGGCACCAACCCTGGCATTGTCCAATCAGGAGAGTACCAAGGCAAGGAAGTGCTGAAACAAGAATCAGATTTGGGATTTAAATTAGTCAATTCTTTAGATGCGCAACAGTTAAAAACCGCACGCTATTCTGAAACCGCGCCGCCTGAAATCATCACGGGAACAGCCAGCAAAGTCGAAGGCCTTGACCCAAAAGGCATTGCGTATCCTGACCTGACACCAGCCCAGCAAAAGACCTTTATGTCCCTGCTCAATGTGTATATCGACAATTATGAATTTGGATTTGCTAAGACCCTGCGCGCAAAAATCATGAAAGCAGGACAGGAAAATTTATCTTTCGCATGGGCGGGAAGTCTCTCTTGGGGCTCTGGGTATTATTATCGTATTCAGGGTCCGATGCTATTGATCGAATTCGACAATACGCAAAACAACGCCAATCATGTGCATACTGTGGTGCGCGACCTCACCAATGATTATGCTGAGGATATTTTGAGGGAACATTATAAGAAAAGTCATTAAAATTCCATTCTTGGAAATAGTCAGGGCTTTTCCATTTGCAACAATGCTGCCGACGACTCAGTGACGGGAAGTTGGCACATCTTTTCTTTACAAACATAAATCCTGGTTTTACCGGAGATAAGTTTGTTTTTCAATAATTCCAGATTGCCTTCATCCGCACCTCCCATAAAAATAACGTTGGGTAAAAAATGCTGCTCCATTTCTGACTTCAATGGTAAATAATCTTCGCCAACTATCGCAATCTCGTAAAATTCATGGGTTTTTAGCATATATAAATGAAACCAATGCACAAAACTGCTAATATGGTCCCCAAAGTATCCGGTCATTCCATTGACCATATTTTTGGATTTATTTAGATAGTCTTCATCATAAAAATAGTTGCCCAAAAGATGCAAATTCATGGCCATTTGAGCGTTTGCAGAAGGGATCACATTATCCACATTGTCGATCTTTCTGGCTATTAGAGCAGGATCTAAGTCTGATGTATAAAAGAAATAGCTGGATTCCTGATCGCTAAAATGCACTATCACATAATCAGTCAGCGACTTGGCCTTTTCCAACCAATGCTCATCAAAAGTTACCTGATACATTTGGATAAATGCCGCAATCGTGAAGGCATAATCATCCAAAAATCCATTGATCGACGATATCCCATTCTTATAATTTCGATCAATACGAAAATCATCCTGTATCATTTTTTCGGACAGAAAATTGGCAGCGTTGGTGGCGAGCTGCAGGTAAGTGTCTTCCTGAAAGGTTCGATATGCATCCGTGAGGCCGATGATAGCCAACCCATTCCAAGCAGTCAATATTTTATCATCCAGCCCAGGGCGCACCCTTTCGACTCTTTTTGCCAACAAAATCCCTTTGGAATCCATGATTATTTTTTGAAGCTCCTCCTCTGTCAGATCGTACTTTTTTGAGATCTGAGATGAATTTTCCACGGGCAAAAGGATGTTTTTTCCATGCTCCCAATTTCCACTTTGCGAAACTTGGTAATAGTCCATAACCACATTTGCATTTTCTCCCAAAGCCTCTTCCAATTCTGATTTCTGCCAAACATAAAAAAGTCCTTCCTCCCCTTCGCTGTCTGCATCCAATGAGGAATAAAAACCTCCATCTGTCGCCAACAACTCTCGCTGCATGAACATGATCGTTTCATCAACTATCTGCTGATAAAACGGGTCTTTCGCCACCTGATACGCCTTGGAGTACGCTGAAAGTAACTGCCCATTGTCGTAGAGCATCTTTTCGAAATGCGGTATTTTCCAATTCCCATCTGTAGAATACCTAGCAAAGCCTCCTCCAACTTGATCGTAAATGCCACCATGGGCCATTTTTGTCAGGGTGAGCAGTGCGATGTCTAAAGCCTCCCGATTATCAGTTAGTTTGGAAAGGGTGAGCAGAGCTTCAAGATTGGCAGGCATCGGAAATTTTGGAGTCCTGTCATAGCCTCCCTCTTTTTTATCATACATAGACAACCACTGCTTGGCTGCTGGAACCAAGAATGAAGAATCCATCGGTTGGCCATCTACGGGTTGAAACATGCTGTTTTCTGCAATTCCATTTGCAACTAAATTTGCTTGTTCTTCAATCTTACTTTTATCTTGCGCCCATATTTCATTCACTTTCGCTAGTAGGTTAGTCCATTGTGCTTTTGGGAAATATGTGCCTGCAAAGAATGGTTTTCCATCAGGGAGCGTGATGCAATTTAAGGGCCAGCCCGCACTTCCATTCATCATTTGGGCCGCTTCAATATAGATTTGATCTACATCCGGCCTTTCTTCCCGATCTACTTTAATGCATATAAAGTTAGCGTTCATGAATTTGGCAACGGAATCATCCTCAAAAGATTCCTTTTCCATGACGTGACACCAATGGCAAGAAGAATACCCGATCGAAACGATCACAGGCTTATTTTCCTTTTTCGCCTTTTCAAAAGCCTCCTCACCCCATGGATACCAATCCACCGGATTGTAGGCATGTTGCAACAAATACGGACTGGATTCATGAATCAGCCTATTGGCCTTTCCTTCATGGTTTTGCGCCCTATTACAAGAGAAAATAAAAAGAAATAATATTGATAGAAAAAGGGATGAAAGTAAGTTTCGCATCGTTTATGAATATAAGAAACAAATGTAACAACATATCTTTTAATTGTTATTAACCTCTCTTCAAGCCATAAATGGCACAAGGAATATTGTCTATCCAAAACTAAATAACCACTATATTCGGGGCAGAATAAAATCGACAAATTGTAAGTGAAAAAGTTTATTCGCATTTTTTTATTGATTGCGGTGCTCTTGATTGTCAGTGTACTCTCTTTGGTTGCACCTATTGATTATACGCCTTTGGAAAAACTAGAGGAAGTTCAGCATACTTTGCAAGAACTAGATGAGGTGAAAATCCATGAAACAGAGAGCAATGACACCTTGCTGGCTGGGTGGTCATCTGTCAATATCACCCCAAGAAACCCAATAAATATGGCTGGTTATGGGTTGCGAGGGCCTTATACTGAAGTGATGGATTCGTTATATTCACGTGCAGTTGTCTTCAACAACGGTTCCATGGAAGCCGTGATAATCACAGTGGATTTACTTTTATTTCCCGGCGAGGTGAAAAATCGCGTGCAAGATTCGCTCGCTACTTTTGGTTTTTCTCCTGACGCCATATTTTTAAATGCTACGCATACGCACAGCGGTTTTGGGAATTGGGAAAAAGCTAGAGCGGGGCAGTGGATTTTTGGTGAGTTTGATAAATCCAACATGGACTTTTTGGTAAGTCAAATCGTATCTGGAGTTTTAGCTGCCAAAAGCAATACTTCACCCGTAAAAATTGGTTTTAAAAAAATCAATGCTAACGAATGGGTCGCAAACAGACTTGCCGGCACCAAAGGAACTAAAGACCCATTTCTCAGAGTGATCAGCCTAAAAAAGGAAAATGGGGCTCTTGGAGTGATCGTTTCCTTTGCCGGCCATCCTGTAAATTTAGATGCAGACATATGGACATTAAGTCGAGATTACCCCGGAATATTAGTGGATGATTTGGAGAAAGAAGACAACATTGATTTCTCCATGTTTTGTGCAGGAATGGTGGGCAGCCATAGCATCAGCAGTGATCTTCCCAAAGGACCGGAACGTATCACATTCGTAGGGAGAAGTCTAGGGGAAATTGTCAAAAAGGGTCTAAATTCCATGAATTATCAAACCTTTTCTGATATGGGAACTTTGGACATCAACATCAATATGCCACCTTCTCAGTTGCGAATATCAGAAGGATGGCGATTGCGTGATTGGGTCTTTAGGGCATTAATGGAGCCACTGCAGGCAAACATCAAAATACTGGAAATAGGCAATATCCTTATGATCGGTATGCCCTGCGACTATTCTGGAGAATTGTCCATCAACAATCAACTTGACGATTTCGCCACTGAGCGCGGAAAGGAACTTTTTATCACCAGCTTCAACGGAAATTATGTTGGCTACATCACCGAAGACAGTCACTACCTCACGTGCGACAAAAGTGAAGTCAGGGCAATGAATTGGGTAGGGCCATTCAAGGGTAAATATTTCACTTCGGCAATTAAAAAAATCGTAGAAGCTGCATCAAAATAATCGCTGGCCCGGCAAGCTCCAAAGCATCGATTTTCCATGGTGATGCTCAACACCTAAAATTGATGTAAAAACCTCCAATTTTCCATGGAGTAGGCCAACCTTAAAACGTATATTATTTTAGTTTTAAATTTAGATTAAGTTTTACTTAATTTACGCTTGGTTATTGATCAATGAAGTTAGCAGACAAAATACAAGCGTGCATTGCAAATGGAGCTGAGTTGTTCGAATTACTCGATCTGTTCAATCTTATAAAAGACAAGGACATGTTGGCCGAGTTAAATGAAGAATTCATGGAGCGCCAAAATGAAACATTGCATGAAATGATTCCGGATGCCTTGAAGGTCGATGAATTATATGCTATTTCCAGCACTTTGAAGTATGTTCGGGAACCCTCCAAAAAAAACCTGAACCACCGGAATAAGTTTTACGAAAAGATCGGATACGTTCACTCCCCCCATATTTAGCAAGCCAACCAAATGTCGGCATTGCTTTATTTAGAAGCCTCAATCGCCTGCCTGATATCCGACATTATATCTTCGATATTTTCCAGACCAACAGAAACACGGATCAATCCATCGGTAATACCGACGCTCGCTTTTTCATCAGTGGTTAATTTGGAATGCGTCGTAGACGCCGGATGCGTGGCAATGCTACGCGTATCTCCCAGGTTAGCCGAGAAAGAAATCATTTTCAGACTATTCAAAAATTTCCTTCCACGATCGATACCACCGCTTAGCTCAAAAGAGATCATCCCGCCTCCAAGTTTCATCTGCTTTTTGGCAATTTCAAAATGCGGATGAGATGGTAAAAATGGATACTTGACGGACAGCACCTCTTCATGGTCTTGAAGATGCTCTGCTAGTAACATGGCATTTTCACAGTGTTTCTCCATCCTTACCGCCAAAGTCTCCAGACTTTTAGACAATATCCAACTGTTGAATGGAGACATTGCAGGACCAGTATGGCGTGAAAAGAAGCGTACTTTTTCGATGCACTCTTTAGTACCTAATACCGCACCACCAATGACCCTTCCCTGCCCATCAATGAATTTGGTAGCCGAGTGTGTCACGAGATCAGCTCCATATTTAGCCGGATTTTGCAGATACGGAGTCGCAAAACAATTATCGACATTCAGCAGCAAACCATGGTTTTTAGATAGTTTTCCTACAAATTCCAAGTCGATAATATCAAGCCCCGGATTAGAAGGCGTCTCCAAAAAGATCATTTTTGTGTTGGACTTGATCTCCTGCTCCCAAGTTTCCGGCTGATGGATGTCTACATAAGTATGGGTAATTCCCCAACGGGGGAAAAGCTGCGTGGTAATTTGATGCGTTGACCCAAAAACCGACCGGCAAATGAGAAGATGATCCCCTTGGTCAAGAAATGCCGCCATGCTCACAAACATTGCTGCCATACCCGAAGCCATGGCCATTCCGTCCTCAGTCCCCTCTAACAAGCACATTTTTTCGATAAACTCATCGTTGTTCGGGTTCGAAAACCTGGAATATATATTTCCTTGTTGCTCGTTGGCAAAAAGTGCCCTAGCCTGCTCTGCATCATCAAATACAAAACTAGAAGTGGCATAAATAGGTACAGAGTGTTCACGCTGTCCTGATCGCTCCGCCTGCGTCCTTATGGCATTTGTTTCAAAATTCCCTGCCTTCTTCTCCATAATCTTCAAAACCGAGCAATATTTATCTACCGAAAGATCAATAGCTCTTTTTACCTTTTCCTCAACAAGATCTCCGGTAAGTATATATTTCAGATGAATGTCCGTGAATAGCGATGGCGTTTTCCCCTCTTCCCGCTTGGCAGTCACTTCTACTGCAATGTCTTTTAGGTCTTGCTTTTGTTTTCCTAATATAGATATGATGTCAATGCTGCTGCAACTTCCTGCCGCTGCCAACATCAATTGCATTGGCCGCATTCCTTTATTACTTCCCCCAATCGCTGGCGAACCGTCCGTTTCTACAGTACACCCATCTTCATTGATGGCTTGCATGTGGTACGCACTATCAAGTCTTTTTAGTGTGATTTTCATCTATTAAATTGGTAGTTTACTTACTCTTAATTAATATTCGGGGGTCAAAGTTAAAATTTATACGCAAAAGAAAATCGAAATGAAAGAAATAACTGTTCAGGAACTAAAATCGAAAATAGACAGTGGTGCGGATTTCCAGCTTATTGACGTCCGAGAAGACAATGAGCGCGAATTTACCAACATTGGCGGTGATCATTTTCCAATGGGTACGGTCATGCAAAAAGTTGATGAGATAAGTAAAGACAAAGAGGTAGTTATCTATTGCAGAAGCGGTGGGAGAAGTGCTCAGGTTGTGAATTTTCTGGAAGCAAACCATGGATTTGAAAACCTTTACAATCTCAAAGGAGGCATTTTGGCCTGGGCAGGTGAAATTGACGATAAAATCAAAAAGTATTAAAAAATTAAAAACCCATGAATTGTGAAATTCATGGGTTTTTACCCATTTTTCTAAGAATCAAATAGCATCTGAACCTCGCTCGTTGGTACGAATCCGTATACAATCATCCAGCGTTGATATAAATATTTTCCCATCCCCTACCGAGCCATCACCCATGGCATCGCTTGATGATCGAGCTGCTTTTATGATTGTATCAACTGTGATATCAACATACTTGTCATTAACAGCAATCTCAAGCTTGGATTTCGGGATCAGGTTTGGTACTACCTTTTGCCCCCGATATATCTCAACACTCTGCTGTTGCCCATGCCCCGAAACCCGGCTTATGGTAATTCTTGTAATATTTGCTTCGATCAATGCCTCTCTTACGGCATCCATCTGAGTTTCTCTAATTATTGCTGTGATAAGTTTCATCTGTCTATATTTTCATAACTTAACTAAGTAAAATCATCGCTATTCCTCCATTCCACTTTACATTCCTTAATTCGGATTTAGCATTCCATAACCGTGTTCTCCATGATAGGAATTGTCCAAACCAGCCATTTCACTCGCTTCTGAAGACTTTAGCCCAATGGTTTTGCTGACGATCACAAGAATGATATAAGTAAGCACACCAGCATAAACCATGGCAATAAGTACTGCTGCAATCTGCACACCGAGTTGTTGTACAAGTGTCCAGTCCCCTCCAGCTAAAACAGCAGCTTCTTCCATCCAGCTTTTTCTGATAAAGAAGACAAGAAAAATAGCACCAATTATCCCTCCAACTCCATGAACACCAAAAGCATCGAGACTGTCATCATACCCCAATTTATTTTTCAAAAGTATGAACATATAACAAACCCCAGCAGCCATCGCCCCTAAAGCCATGGCACCGCTTGGTTGCACCACGCCAGCAGCTGGGGTGACGGCTACCAACCCGGCCAAAACTCCACTAATAAAACCAAGTGCCGTAGCTTTTCCTTGGTGTAGTCCTTCTATGATCATCCAACTCAATGCACCGGCCGCCGCCGCTGCTTGAGTCGCTGTCAATGCCTGGGCCGTACTCAAACCTGAAGACACGCTGCTCCCTGCATTGAAACCAAACCAACCTACCCAAAGCAGCCCGCCGCCTATCATAGTCATCACAAGGTTATTTGGATCAATGGTGATTTTTGGATATCCACGTCTTCCACCAAGATAAATGGCCGCAACCAGCCCGCTGACCCCGGCTGAAATATGCACGACAGTTCCCCCGGCAAAGTCTATTGCCCCATTAGCGCCAAGATTGAACAGAAAACCATCCTCAGCCCATACCCAATGACACAATGGGTTGTATACAAAAAATCCCCAAAGGGCGATGAATAACATATATCCCTTGAACTTAACCCGCTCGGCAAATGCCCCTGCAATGAGTGCCGGGGCGATAATGGCAAATTTCCCCTGAAACATTGAAAAAACATATTCAGGAACTCCGCCTTCCATGATCTTTGTATCGATCCCCGACAGCATTACATAATCGGGGTTCCACCCAAACCAGCCACCAAATACACTGCTCCCAAAACACATGCTGTAGCCAACCGCTATCCACATCACCGTCATGATGCCCATAGCTGCAAAGCTATGCATCATGGTTCCTAGTACGTTTTTTGTGCGGACGAGTCCTCCATAAAACATGGCAAGCCCGGGAATCATGAGCAATACCAACGCCGTTGAAGTCAGCATCCAGGCTGTGGCCCCAGTGTCAATTTCGGGCTCTCCCTGTGCAAAAACATTGCCTGACATGCAGAGTATAAATATTCCAAAGAGAGTTGTTTTAAGCCATTTTCGTTGTTTCATTGTGCGTTGGTTTTTTCAGTAGATAATTTTGAATTTAAAGCAAAACTGATCAATTCAATTTTAATCACAAAACTATCTATTATTTACATTTTTACACATTTTTAGTTAATTTTTTTATACATATGAGAACATTTCTTGAAAATATGTCTATATATAATGCATAAGATACCCAATTACATAATTTTTTACATTTATCAAAAAAATAAAATAATATCTGTATTAGATGAGATTTTGGTTTTCTGAATGCTATTACCTTCTTTAATTATTTTATAATTTGCAGTTATTCAATAATAGGAAATTAGTTATGCACAGCGACAAATATGAATGCCCAAAATGTCAAAACAGAGAATATCGCAAAGATGAGTTTAGGGCTACGGGAGGCTTTTGGACAAAAATTTTTGACATCCAAAACAAAAAATTCACAACGGTAACTTGCACCAGATGTTCTTACACCGAAATTTACAAAGTAAGCAGCAGTAAGCTTGAAAACGTATTTGACTTTTTTACAGGATAAAAAGGGTTAAATTTCCATGGATTTCAGATGCTTTTAGGGAGAAATTGAATCAATGATCAAAGACCTGATCGATAAAGGCTATTTTATCATACCAATTGATCGAAAAGGTAGCATCGTTGTCCATCAAATATTCAATGAGCTTTTTGGATTTCCCAAGTACGTTTCTTGCACTCACGGGATCACCGTTTTCCACATAAATCTGCCCCTCTTCAAAAAGCAACTCTGCAATCATTTTAAGGTATTGATTGTCGTATTGCTTCTCAATCTGCAGGAATTCCACCAATTCCGACTCATCGATTGATTTCAAAATTTTAGGATCCAAATTGATCGTTCCCGCATAGGCTTCATCAATTTTATTCATGGCTTCTCCATATTCTCCATCCTTTCTCAGCCCCATAATTGTAGCCAGTGCCTTGGCAAATTCTTCGATGATTTTTTGAAAATAATCTTTTCGTATCATGGCTTATAAGTGTTTTTTGGTTTGTTCCGATAGCAAAATAGCAGTCAATATATGATCTGTCACTTCATGCCCGTAGCCATTCAGGGCATCAATCAAATCTTTCTGCTTTTCGTCCAACGGCTTATCTGCATGAATGATCTGCACCACTTCCCGGTATTGAGCTATTTTCAATTCCTGCTCCATAGCCTGCACGATAGTGGTTTTGAAAGGAGCCGACTGAGCATCGGTCACCTCTTCTGGCGTTCCAAAATACTCTAGCTCATCTTTGGCAATTTCCAAAATTTCTTTGCCCTGCCTTTTACAGGTTTCCATCATATTTTTGGATCCTTTAGCCTCTCGCAAGGCCCAACTGCTCTGATCATATTTGATTTTTTCAACCTGCCTTATTTTCTGATTGTCCACACCAAACAACCGTTCCAACAGAACGATAGTCCCTGATTTCCATGCCTCAAGATCAAAATCTTCGGCTTCTAATTTTTCGATTTGCTTATTCAAGAACTGGGTTTCCTTTTTGTGTGTCATGTTGTTAGTATTTAACGGAAATGAACGATATAAGATTAACTACTTTTCCAATTGTGGTTTATTTCCGTAAGTCAAAAACCTCAACAACCACTCTATTGGCCCGAAATAGAATCTCCTCAGCCAGTAGTTACTAAACAAAAGCAAGACAAGCCATAAACCGACTATAAAAAAAATCAGATCCATCTGTTCTAATTTACCAAACAAGCCCAACCCTTGGCCATAAAACAAAAAGGAGCAAATCAAGGTTGTGATCAGAATATTGGTGCAAGCCAATTTACCAACATTGACCAGCCAAGTCAACTGCATCTTGGTACTCAGAAATACAATGAGCACAACATATCCAACAGCGGAAAACAAACTGCCGATATAATTCCATTGCCAGCCGAAAAACATAGAGTAAGTGACTTTCCAGTTTGCTGCAAAATTTTTCTGAACTCCGGTTATGCTCAACCACCAACCTATAAAAATAGCACCTATTGCCAAAAGGAAGTATGTTTTCAAACTCCACCTCCCGCTCCACAAACCTGTTTTATACAACCCCATGCCAATCATCATCATGGCCAAAACCCTCCAACCATTTACCACCAAAAACATGACTGTCTGCAACCTAAATGTTTCAGAAACTCTCCAAGCAAGTTGATCAAAAACTCCTCCTCGCAAAGCATTTATTTCAAGTTGCAAAGAAGCTTGATCCGGATGCCATATATTCTCCAGTTCTTGTATCGCTTCAGGCGGCCAAAATTCCATGGTTTTGCCAAATAACCAATAGTTGAAGGATGGCACGAAATACAGCATCACTCCTAAAGCCAATAAAGTCCATGAAGACAACCCCCTGAATAAATACGCCACAGCACCGCAAACAGCAAGAACCACTAAATAATCTCCGTGCCAGAAGACATAGCCATGAATAAGACCAAAAACAAACAACCAGAGTATGCGCCGATAGAAAAATTTAGCTGATGCAAATCCTTTTCCTTCTACATTTTTTACAAACAAGAGAATACTTGACCCAAACACAATGGCCAAAATAGATATGAACTTTTGATCTGAAACGACATGGTTCACGACCCAAGCAATTCTGTTAATACCTTCCAAACCCCCATAAGCCGTTGGATTAAAAGATGCCGCAGAAACCATCGAAAACCCATGAACGGCCATACTGACAAGTCCGAGCACAGCAACTCCGCGTAAAACGTCTAATGATAAAATACGATTTGATTGTGGCAAAAAGGATGTTTTTTCCATGAATAAACTCAAAAAATAGAGTAGGACGACAAAGGTATAAAACCCGCGTATTCCACACTTCTATTTATAGCTAAAAATCACTCGGTTGCCACCGTCCGAGCTGAGAATTAATTTTCCTTCTTTAAACAACGCCCGGACTTCGTTACCCAGCACTTGAAAAAAAGCATCCTCTAGCTCTATGCTTTCCTGACACATTTTCCTGGTGGCCGCGATATTCCCAAATTTTATTGTTCTGCCGTTAAGTATAAAATCACAACTAAAATTGTTACAACCCCCGCTACCACTAACCTTACCCTCTGAATCAAATTTTATGTAAGGCACACTATTTTCGATCACAATTTGGGTGTTCTCCTGCTTCAGGTATTCCAACTTCCACTCTTTATCCACAAGGTCTTCAAGTTCGATATCTTGTGTCATTTCCTTTTTTTCCAATACCTTCACTAAGGAATATCTCTGCTCTGATGCCCCCAACACAGGGTGTTTTACTCTTTCCGAATTCACCTTGATTTTATAGCTAAATCCCGGCTCGTAATCCAGCCCAGAGATTTCTTCGCTATGAGATATCCAATTCCCTTCAGTGGTTTTGCGGATCAGGTAGCAAGGCTTTTCTTCATTGTCCGCACAATCTACCTGCTTCGGCGCCACATACAAAACCGAAGAACAAGACATCATGACGGATGCGAGTACCATTGTCAAGAAGCCATATCGCGAATGAAAAGTCCTTGTCATCATATCTCTAAAATTAGTAAATATCCCATTGATAAATTTAAAACCAATGCCCAATAAATTTGATCATTTCCCTCGATTTAAAAAAGTATGAGCCGTAATATTTTGGCCATTAAATATGCTTGCCATTTTTTTTGCACGAAAAGTTTTTTTCAATGCAGAAAACATCAATACGTTTCTTTTTAAATTACAATTTTTTCTTACATTTGTTATAAATTATAAAGACTTCATAAAACCCCACTCCTATGAAACACTTACAAAGAATGCTCGCTTTCCTTTTTCTTGCTTTCATCCTGCAAAACTGCGAGAAGGAAGAAGATGCCTTACCTCAACAAATACAGTTTTCTGTCGACCTTAAATTAGAAGATGCTTCTGGCGCAAGGATCAGTGCGCTGCCCGACGGCACCATGCTGCGCGTCAGCATCCAGACCGGATCGGGTGAGCCGGTATTGACAGACCATTCCATGGAATTATTGAGCTTTGGAGGAGGCTACATGACCGAGCCCATCGAGCTAAACCCTGGTAGGTACAAGATTGTGGATTTCTTCCTGGTCCATGGCTCTCAGGTGCTTTATGCCACACCGAAAAAAGGATCTCCACTCGCTGGTGCAGTTCTCCACCCTCTGGAGCATGGCTTCAATGTAGGCAACAACAGAGTCTCCAACATTGCGATGGAAGTTGTGGATGTCAAC
>JAUHYU010000126.1 GCA_030426345.1 Bacteroidia bacterium | reverse complement strand
CACGAACTTCGTCATCGTCGAATGCGTTGAGGAGATTTTCGGCTTTTACCATCACATCCTCTTCCATTTCGTCAGAAACGATGTAGGCAAACCGCGGATTTACAAAATCTACTTTGCCAATGATTTCCTTGTCCGAAAGTGCACCAGTGCGTGAGCGGTCGCCTCTTGGTTTTTTCGTATTCAATTCTATCAGTATGGATTTTACGGTATGTTTGGTCTTTTTGTCATGAACCCCAAGCTGTTTGATTACTTGCCGGTGCGACATTTTTTTGCCTCTCGGTCCGCTCAAGACTTCTTGGATCAATCTTTTTAATTCACTGTATTGGGCGGAGTTTCCGCCTCTTTTTTTCTTTTTAGTCATTCGTTTTGAAATAATGTTTTTCTCGCATAGGCGAGTCTTCTTCTTAATTGTGCTTTGCGGATATCTTCCACATCGCCTTTTGGGATGGCCTCGATCAGGTTTCTGGTGTACGCTTCCTTGGGCCTGTCAAAGAGCGCATCGGGGTATCCCATTTCTACCAACCTGCCGTCGTTCATCACAAAGATCCTGTCGGCCATAAACTTAACAACAGACAAATCATGGGAAATAAACAGATTTGTGAACCTAAATTCCTTCTTTAGGTCATTGAGCAAGTTGAGCACTTGGGCTTGTACCGACACATCGAGCGCCGACACAGATTCATCACAGATGATAAACTGCGGATTGGTGGCCAATGCTCTGGCTATACATATCCGCTGCCGTTGTCCACCGGAAAATTCGTGCGGATACCTGTGAAAATGCGATGGGCTTAGCCCTACTTTTTCCAACAGATCATAAACCCGTGCTTCACGCTCTTTTTTATTGGTGAGAATTTCATGGATTTTCAATGGTTCTGCAATGGCATTTCCCACTGTCTGTCTGGGGTTGAGCGAAGAGTACGGGTCTTGAAAAATGATCTGTATCTTTTTGCGCAATTGGCGCAAAGTCTCTCCACTTAGTTCATGGATATTTTGCCCATTAAATATGATTTGTCCTGCCTTGGGATCGACCAACCGTATAATGCTGCGCCCCAAGGTGGTTTTTCCACATCCTGATTCTCCGACTAGGCCTACAGTCTCTCCGGGATAAATATCAAAACTGACATCATCAACTGCAACAACTTCTTCCTTTGCCTTGCCAAACAAACCTTTGTGTATTGGAAAAGTTGTGGTCAGGTTTTTTACTTGCAAGATTGGGCCGCCTTGGATCACTTCCAGCCGCTTTTCAATGGTTTCCTTTTTTAATTCTGCATTCAAAAGCAAGGCCTCACCTATGGATTTATAATGCTTTTTTTGCCCATTTCCTGATGAATCTCCAATAGTCATAAAATCACTTACCGTTGGCAGTCGCTTCATTTGCACATCCAATCTCGGCCTGCATGCCAGTAGCCCCTTAGTGTATGGATGCTCCGGGTTGTTGAATATTTTAAAAACATTTCCCTCTTCTACTATCTTGCCTTCATACATCACGATGATCCGGTCGGCCACTTCAGCGATTACTCCAAGGTCGTGGCTAATAAATATCAAACTGGCATCGTGGTTTTCTCGCAACCCCTCCATGACTCTGAGAATATTTGCCTGCACCGTCACGTCTAATGCAGTAGTGGGTTCATCGGCGATTAGAATCGACGGGTTGCACGACATGGCCATCGAAATCATCACACGTTGCTTTTGTCCGCCGGAAATTTCGTGTGGATAGGCATCGTATATTTTCTCAGGCCTTGGGAGCTTCACTTCGCGAAATAGTTCCAGAGTTTTTTCTTTGGCCTCGGCTTTATTGAGATTTAAATGTACCTGTATTGCCTCATCGACCTGATTGCCACAAGTATAAACCGGATTGAGCGAGCTCATAGGCTCTTGAAAAATCATGGCGATCTCATTGCCGCGAATGGATCTCAGCTTTTGCTCCGGCAATTTAAGCAAATCAGTATTGCCATATTTTTTGGAGTTAAAAAATATTTCCCCGGAATTGATTTTTGCCGGAGGGGCATTCAGTAGGTTCATGATCGAAAGTGCAGTCACAGACTTCCCGGAGCCTGATTCGCCAACGATACCTATAGATTCTCCTTGGTGCAGCTTGAAGCTGATATTATCCACTGCTCTTGTCTCCCGACCATGATGCATAAAGCTAACCTGCAGCTGCTCTACCTGCAAAACGGTCGTTGGATCTAATGATTTTATTTCACTCACGTATATTCAAAAATGGCTTATAGAAATTGTATGTTCTGGGTTTGGATTTTTTGGAATCCATTGAGGTGAAGAAATACCTGGGCCGTCACCACCACATCGCGTTGACAATATTTGGCAATTCTCTTCAGGTCATTTTCTTTATAATAGACATGATTTACCTGACTGCCATCAATATCCTCTTTGCTCGACTCTACACCAAATAATGCTGCTAACAAATCTAGCGAGGTGAAATTTTTGCGGTCACCAAACTTCCACAATTCCATGGTGTCAATGTGATTGATTTCCCATGGTTTTTTGTCACGACTATCCAGCGTTTCGGGGATATCGATGCCGTTCACCAGCATACGTCGACATATATATGGAAAATCAAATTCTTTTCCATTGTGTGCCACCATGCGCAGGTATTTACTGTCAAACTTAGTTTCGACAAGATTTTTAAACGATTCCAAAGTTTCCTTTTCCGTTTCCGAAGCGAAAGATTTAATTCTCAAGCCGATGGATTCGTCCTCTTCCTTGGTAAATACTCCAGCAGAAATACAAATGACCTTACCAAATTCTGCATAAATAGCTCCTCTGTCAAAGTACAAGTCTTCCGAGGTTTCTTCTTCTGCCTGACTGATAAACGAAGCCTTTTTATCCCACAAGGCTTGCATGCGCTCATCCATATTTTTATAATCCGGATATGCTGATGCCGTTTCGATGTCGATGACCATCAGGTTTTTAAATATTTTATCAAACTGGATCTTCATCTGTTTAGATTTTTAAAATTTTCAGTCTGTACCAAAACTTAATTGTGTCTTTTTGTATTATAGAGACTGCCCTAGGCAAGCAGGTTTTAGTATAAATCAACCGTGTTTCCAATTGTTTTCTAAAGTAATGAATTTTTATGGATTATGCTTTCAAGAAAAAATCCAACAAGACCTCGGAAAGGGCAGTAAGCGTAAATGCCCAAAAAACAGCACATATTAGCATATAGATAAAAACCTTTTTTCTTTTTCCTCCCAGCATAGTAATTAATAAAGTACCTACAATGGGAGAAAAAAATACGGGTGTCAAAAAAGCCACGCCAAATTCCCCATACGCTCTCCAGAGCTTAACGATGCGTCGGTTTCTTTTGGTGAAAATCTTCCGTTTTACTTTGATTTTTGAAATTAACCAAGCCCTTAATTGTATCCCGAAAAATGTGATAACAGTTACCGATGTCATCATTCCCAAGATAGTCATTATGGCAGTGCCCGCAAGGGGGAGATCATAGGCTGCACCCAGCCCAGGCCCACCGATAAACTTAACAGTGCTGATTAAATATACCATAATATATTTTACCAGTTCTGGGGGCATGGCTATGCGATTACAGTGTACACATAAACGATATAGACAAAAAGCATAATAAATCCATCAACTCTGCCCACTTTCCGATGGATAATCATGAGTGGCAAGATCATCAAGGTGACCATAAGCATCCAAATGATATCTTTATTTAAAATATCGACATTTACATGAATTTCTTGAATGATACTCGTGATGCCCAAAATGGATAGGATATTAAAGATATTGGAACCCATCAAATTGCCAAGTGCTAAATCTGTTTGCCCTTTGTATGAAGCTACGGCAGCAGTTACTAATTCGGGTAAACTTGTGCCCAAAGCCACGATTGTCAAACCCACTACCCGCTCTTCAACTCCAAGACTAAGTGCAAGATCCTTGGCACTTCCAACGAACCATTCACTACCATAGTACAATCCTATACACCCAATGACGATGAACAATACGTCTTTCCATATTTGTTTTATGGGTGTGTTTGGTATCGAATTTTCATCTTCTTTTATTTTTTTAGCCGCGATCACATCTTTTCTGGATTGGCTGATAATGACAAATAAATAAATGCAAAGAATTATTATAAAAAGCACTCCTTCCGTTGCTTCAAGGTAGCTATCACGAACAAGTAGATAGAGTATGATAGATGCACCCATGGCCATTGGCCAGTCGATTCTAATGCTATTGGATTGAACGCGTACAGGATTGATAACCGCCGTTAGCCCAAGCACTAAAGCCAAGTTGCAAATGTTCGAACCCACGACATTACCCATGGCTATATCAGGACTCCCTTTCAAAGCCGACTGAATGGAAATGAGCAATTCCGGTGATGAGGTACCAAAAGCTACAATTGTAAGCCCAACTACCAGCGGGGAAATGTGTAACCGGAAGGCGATGCTCGAAGCACCTCTGACCAGAAAATCACCTCCTATGATAAGCACAATCAAACCGATGATTAAAAGTACAATGGTAGTTGTCATAAGCTATTGTTACCTCATCTGCGAAGAAAATGCATGCACGCATCTCCAGATAAGTAAAAAAAATATAATTGGTGCACTTCAGACATGGTTATATAAGGATTTTCAGAAATAGATAAAACTATGTTTTGAATACGTTACTTTCTTTGCAAACAAGCCTGAATTTGATTATTTACCCATTCGTATAAACTTAATACAATTCGATAAGTTTAATCCGCGAATTTAAATCTTCCTTTGCAATAAAATGTAAAGTACTTAAATATTTTCCTTGATTAACTAGAACGCAAACTTGAGACCGCATGGAAATTAACAGGCTTTTGGAATCATTAAGTGGGGTGCAGAGCCCTTCAGGCAGTGAGGCCAAAATGAAGAATTTTATAATTGAATATGTGAGGGCTAACGCACAAAAATGGAAGGTAAAACCTCAAATAATCCATGGAGATGCATTCCAAGATTGCCTAATCCTGGTTTTTGGAAAGCCAGAAATTGCCGCTTTTGCACACATGGATACTACAGGGTTTACAGTGAGATACCAGGATCAGTTGGTGCCAATTGGTGGTCCGGAAATAGCTGGGGGAGAAGTGCTGGTTGGAGAAGATGGATTTGGAGAAGTAGAATGCACGCTGGTATTGGATGAGCAGCATCAGGTGCGCTATAAATTTGGCCGGGCGATACACTCAGGCACTAGCCTGGTTTATAAAAGTAATTTTTCAGAAGATCAAAAATACTTTACTTCTCCATATCTTGACAACCGCATTGGTATTTTAAACCTCCTGAAAGTTGCCGAAGATATGGAAAGCGGGGCACTTGTATTTTCTTGTTGGGAAGAGCATGGAGGTGGTTCTGTGCCATATTTGGTGAAATATTTATATGAACAATACCGTATCTCAAAGATACTGATTTCCGATATCACCTGGATTACCGATGGTGTCCAACTGGAGCGAGGAGTGGTAATTTCCCATAGAGATAAAAATATTCCACGGAAAGCATTTGTTGGAAAGGTCACCCAATTGGCCGAATTGCATAATATCCCATACCAGATAGAAGTGGAAGCCTATGGGTCTAGTGATGCCGGAGAAATCCAACAATCTCCTTACCCAATTGATTGGTGTTTTATAGGGTCACCAATAGAAAATGTACATACAGACCATGAAAAAATATCTAAAAAGGATGTTGAATCCATGATTTCATTTTATAAAGTGCTGATGAAAACCCTTTAAACGGCCAATTTTGAAAAGGTATTTCAATCCCATGAATATTAACCTTATATTTGCGCGCCCATTTCAGGGCTGATAATAGTTCATAAGGCATGCAAATTCACGATCAACAATTTGAAATCCATATTTCATCCGATAAAATCAATTCAAAGATTGGTGAGATCGCCGCGAGGGTCAACGAGGATTATGCGGATAAAAACCCCTTGTTTCTTTCTATTTTGAATGGAGCGTTTGTTTTTACAGCAGATTTGTACCGTGAGATTAGTATTCTATCCGAAGTTGCTTTCGTAAAACTTAAGTCATACAGGGATATGGAAACTACCGGAAAAGTCCGAGAACTGTTGGGGTTGGAGCATAATATTTTTAATAGAAATATTATAATCATTGAAGATATCGTGGATACAGGCAAAACGTTGAATCATATTTTTGAAGATTTCAAAGCGTTGGGAGCCAAGTCTATCGAGGTTCTGACACTTTTGCACAAACCTGAGGCAAACGACCACCCGCTACCGCTCAAATATGTTGGCTTTGAGATCTCCAATGATTTTGTCGCTGGCTACGGCATGGATTATAACGGATATGGGAGAAATTTAAAGGATATTTATAAAATAGTAGAATAGCAAAATACAAGAACATGTTAAACATCATTTTATTTGGACCTCCTGGAGCCGGTAAAGGCACACAAAGCGAAAAATTGATTGACAAATATCAATTGACGCATATTGCGACAGGTGATTTATTCCGAAAGCACATGGGCGAGAATACTGAACTCGGACAGCTTGCTAAACAATACATCAATGAGGGAAATCTAGTCCCAGACTCACTTGTTATTAAAATGGTGGAGGACAAGATCAACTCCGCTTCTGATGCGAAAGGTTTTATTTTTGATGGCTTTCCACGAACTGTAGCCCAGGCAGATGCATTGGATGAAATGCTTGAGCAAAGAGATATGCCAATTTCTGTTATGCTTGCCCTCGAGGTGGATGATGAAGAGCTTAAAACTAGAATCCGTTTGCGTGGTAAAACCTCTGGTCGTGCAGACGATCAAGACGATGCAAAAATTGATAACAGGATAAAAGTGTATAAAGAAGAAACTCTGCCTGTTGCAGAGCATTATAATAAACAGTCTAAATATAGAGGCATCGAAGGAGTAGGAAGTATCGACGATATTTTCGGTAGCCTTTGCGCTGAAATCGACGCCATAAACCAATAGCTGAATTGTCTTCTCCAAATTTTATAGATTATGTAAAATTATGCTCCCGATCGGGGGCAGGTGGCCCGGGATCTGCCCATTTCCGGAGGGAAAAACTAGTGCCAAAGGGTGGCCCTGATGGCGGAGATGGCGGCAGGGGTGGTCATATCATCCTGCGTGGCAACAAGCAAATGTGGACTCTGTTGCACTTAAAGTACAAAAAACATGTAATTGCCTCTAATGGCAATTCAGGGGAAGGTGGCAGGAGATCGGGTGCTGACGGGGATGATATCATTTTGGAGGTACCTTTGGGAACCATAGCCAAAAATGCAGAAACCTTTGATCAAATGGTGGAGATTACCGAACATGGCCAAGAAGTAATTCTGACTCCCGGAGGAAAAGGAGGCCTTGGCAATGATCATTTCAAGTCACCAACTAATCAAACACCTCGATATGCACAGCCTGGCGAACCAGGAATAGAGGAATGGGTAATTCTGGAACTGAAAGTGCTGGCAGATGTAGGGCTGGTTGGTTTTCCTAATGCTGGTAAATCCACTTTGCTTTCTGTGTTGTCCGCAGCTAAACCGGAAATTGCGGATTATCCGTTTACCACTATAGTTCCAAATCTGGGTGTGGTGAGTTACCGTGATTTTAAATCATTTATTGTAGCGGATATTCCCGGGCTGATTGAAGGAGCTGCTGAGGGAAAAGGCCTTGGGCATCGGTTTCTCAGACATATAGAGCGAAATTCTATACTGCTGTTTATGATTCCTGCTGATGCAGCGGATATTAAAAAGGATTTTGACATCCTCATGGAGGAGTTGAGAAAATACAACCCGGAATTACTAGACAAGAAACGCGTTTTGGCCATTACCAAGGCCGACCTTCTAGATGAGGAACTGAAGGAGGAGATGAGTAAAGAATTACCGGAAGGTATCGAATCAGTATTTATTTCATCTGTGATCAACGAAGGCATCAGCGAACTGAAAGACTTACTTTGGCGGGCAATTAATGATTAAAATGTCATTATGTCATACCTGAGCAGATTGGCAAAATGATTGATGATGGAAGATTTTAATTAAAAGAGTGCAAATATGACAAAGGATATAAATCAGGAAATAGAAGAAAACGAAGAGTTGGCTGAAGGAACCGAAGTCAACAATGATGCTGAGGAAATAACAGAGGAGTCAGCAACTGAAGAGAGCCAAGAAGAAGACATTCAAGAGGTTTCAGAATTAGAAAAGCTACAAGCCGAACTGCAAGAGGCAAAAGATAAGTATTTACGTTTGTATTCTGAATTTGAAAATTTCAGGAGAAGAACTGCCAAGGAAAGAATTGAGCTAACAAAAACTGCAAGTGAAAATCTGATGACTGCGCTGCTTCCGGTAATGGATGATTTTGCAAGGGCACAAAAAGCACTGGAAGAAAGCGAAGATCACAAGGCATCGAAGGAAGGGTTTGATCTCATATACAATAAATTCAGCAATATTTTGAAGCAAAAGGGCTTAAAACCCATGGAAGATAAAGTAGGTGCCGAGTTTAATACTGAGTTCCATGAAGCGATAACTCAGGTGCCTGTTGATAAGAAAAAGTTGAAAGGGAAAATAATTGATACCATAGAAAAAGGGTATTATCTGGATGAAAAGGTCATCCGTTTTGCAAAAGTTGTAATTGGAGCGTAATCATGGCGAAAAGGGATTATTATGAGATTTTGGGAGTTGGAAAATCTGCCTCCAAGGATGAATTAAAAAAGGCGTATCGAAAAATTGCCATTAAAAACCATCCGGATAAAAATCCGGACAACCCCGACGCTGAGAATAAATTCAAAGAAGCGGCGGAAGCTTATGAAGTATTGAGTGACGATAAAAAGCGTCAACAATATGACCAGTTTGGTCATCAGGGTATGCGTGGAGCAGCTGGCGGTGGATTCAGTGGTGGAGGCATGTCAATGGACGACATTTTCTCACAATTCGGAGATGTATTTGGAGGACACAATCCATTCGAAGGTTTCTTTGGAGGAGCTGGTGGTGGAGGAAGACGAAGTTCGGGGCGTCGTGGCTCCAACTTACGGATTAAGATAAAACTCTCGCTCGATGAAATTGCCCATGGCGCAGAGAAAAAGATAAAAGTCAACAGGTTGGTTGTTGCAGATGGGGTCACTTATAAAGATTGTAAGACCTGTGGAGGTACCGGGCAAATGAGGAAAGTGGTGAATACGATGCTAGGCCAAATGGTATCTGCTTCTACCTGTCATACCTGTAATGGGAATGGAAAAATAATAGATAAGCGGCCTGCTGGGGTAGATAGCAGTGGTTTGTTGCAAAAGGAAGAGGTTATAGATATAAAAATTCCGGGAGGAGTTGGTGAAGGCATGCAGTTGTCGATGTCAGGCAAAGGAAATCATGGCCCAAATGGTGGTCCTGCTGGTGACCTGCTGATCCTGATAGAAGAAAAACCTGATGAAGTACTCAAAAGGGATGGAAATAATATCGTCTATGATCTGCATTTGAATTTTGTTGATGCTGTATTGGGTACCTCAGTAGAGGTGCCAACGATTGATGGCAAGGTGAAAATAAAGATTGATCCTGGAACCCAATCCGGCAAGATATTACGCCTTCGCGGAAAGGGAATCAATGATATCAACGGATATGGAGCAGGAGACCAACTGATTCATATAAATATTTGGACGCCAAAGCAGGTTTCAAAAGAGGAGCAAAAAGCACTGGAGCTTTTAAAGGACTCTCCTAATTTCACACCTAAGCCCGGCAAAAACGACAAGTCCTTTATTGACAGGATGAAGGAGTTTTTCTAATTGGCAATTCTCCTTTTAAAGCGAATAATAAAAGTAACTGTAACCTTTATTCTCTCATAGCCGTATTTGTGGTTATGTGGAGAAATGGGTTAATGCTCTTGTTGGTTTCGTCGGCGTTTTATGGGGTACACGCCCAATTTAACGCTTCCTATTCTGTTCCTGATAATGCTGATTTTGATAGGGTTAAATTTTCTCTAAATGCAACTAATGGCCAATGCACCATTGAGGCGGGAAGCGGGGATAATTTAATGGAAATTTATAGTAAGGCCAACGAAAATACCCAACCCCAATTCAAAGAAAATATCAGTAACAGGACAAAACGTGTTGGTGTTGTTTTAACAGAAAAAGAGGATGGCTATTTGAGTTCATCTCTTTCAAAACGAATGTTTAGCTCTAATACCAGCGAAGACTATGCGTGGAAAGTGCAGTTTTCTAAATTAAAACCCCTAGACCTTAATCTTAATTATGCTGTAGGAGATACGTATATCGATCTTTCTGATCTTCCTGTGGAGCGATTGAAAATGAGAACTGGAAGCTCCAATGTGAGAGTATCATATAAGGATGATATGCAAAATCGGTTAGTTATGGATACTTTTCTCATAAAAGTTGATATGGGAACTTTTGATGCACGTAATCTTCACTTGTCAAGGTGTAAAAATATATTGGCTGATGTAGGCTTTGGGAAAGTAAAGATGGATTTTGGCAATGCCAATATTATTCATACCGATGTTGTAGCCACTGTTGGTGCCGGATTTTTGGAAGTGATATTACCTCGGAATAATACCTCGGTGAGAATCAACATAAATGACTCTCCTTTATGCCATATAACCATCCCCAAGGGGTTTGAGAGCACCGAGAAAAATGTTTTTGTGATCAATCAGGCCGATCAAAATTCCACTCAACCCCAAAACTATATCACTTTTAGCGTAGATGTGGCAGTTGGGAACATTGAATTTAAAACGGCCAACCCTTGATTTAACATCCTTCTTTAATTTTTTATCAGTCCACACTTTTATATTTTAATAATTGTGTCATTTTTGTTGCTGATCCCACATAAATTATGCTCGTCGCAAAAAATATAACTAAAACCTATGGTGAATTTACTGCCCTGAATGATGTCAGCATCACCATTCCAGAAGGTTCTATTTTTGGCCTTCTTGGCCCAAATGGTGCAGGGAAAACCACTTTAATTCGAATTATCACACAAATAATTGCCGCAGATCAAGGTTCAATTTGGATCGGAGGAGAGCCTCTAAACACGAATCATATTCATGAAATTGGCTATTTGCCTGAGGAGCGGGGGCTCTACAAAAAAATGAAGGTAGGGGAACATTTGCTCTATCTAGCGCAACTGAAAGGGCTTTCTAAAAAGGAAGCGATGGCTCGAATTAAAACTTGGTTCAAGAAATTTGAAATTGCAGATTGGTGGGGAAAGAAGGTTGAAGACCTTTCAAAAGGGATGCAACAAAAGATTCAATTTATCGCAACGGTGCTGCACGACCCTAAACTAATAATTCTAGATGAGCCATTTTCAGGTTTTGATCCCATCAATGCAAATATAATTAAAGATGAGATTTTGAATTTCGCAAAGGAAGGAAAAACCATCATTTTTTCTACACACAGGATGGAATCCGTTGAAGAGCTTTGCGATCATATTGCTTTGATCAACAAGTCGGAAAAGATATTGGAAGGGTCAAAAAAAGCCATAAAGGAAGAACATAAAACAAATACTTTTAATGTTGAGCACAGATTTCCGCTTCATGGATTATCAGAGGATTTTATGGTGAAGAAAGAAGAGATGGTGGAAGAGGATATGTATAAAACCAGCATCCAAATAATGAATGGAAGTAGCCCAAATGATTTGCTGAAACATTTAATAGATAAAGTGGAGGTCCATTCATTCCTTGAAAAGATCCCAAACATGAACGAGATATTTATTTCTAAAGTGCAAGGAGGCAGTAATGAATAAGATTTGGTTGATCATTCAAAGGGAATATTTGACGCGTGTACGCAAAAAGTCATTTATCATCATGAGCATCGTTGGGCCATTGATGTTTGGGTTGATATTTGTAATTCCGATTTGGCTGGCTTCTAGGGAAGGAGATGAGAAGGTGGTGGAAGTGCTGGATGATAGTGGGTATTTCAAGGGGAAATTTGAAGGGACAGGTTCTGTTTCTTTTCGATTTTTAGATAATACAATCGAAGAAGCCAAGGACGATTTGAAATATAAGAATTCTTATGGGTTGCTTTATATCCCAAAGTTGGACTTGGACGACCCGTCTGGCATCGCTTTTTTCGCCCAAAATAACCCAAGTATTGAAGTGCAAACCTCTTTGGAGCGGTTTCTAAAACATGAGATTGAAGCAGTTAAATTAGAAAAATCAGGGATTGACAAGGTGCAACTGGAAAAAATTAAGACGAATGTCCACCTCAACGTAATTAACATTAGCGATGGTGGAGAGAAAGAAGGCGACGTGGCGATTGCCACGGCTGCTGGCTATTTTGCGGCATTATTGATTTATTTCTTTATTTTTCTTTATGGAGTTCAGACGCTGCGTGGGGTGATCGAGGAAAAGACCAGCAGGATCGTAGAGGTGATTATTTCGTCTGTAAAGCCCTTCCAGCTGATGATGGGAAAAATCATAGGAATAGGCGCAGTCGGACTCACACAATTTTTCCTTTGGGTAGTATTGACCATTTTTATTTACCAAGGGGCAATGTCTTTTTATGATATCGACATTTCCGGTTCGCCCCACACAGAAATGGCACAAAGTGCTCAGGCTGCACCCAATGGGGATGTGGACATCCCGGAAGTTTTTGAGAAGATAAATACCATCAATTTTCCATTGCTACTAGGAACTTTCTTGTTTTATTTTCTCGCAGGGTATTTATTCTACGGGGCATTATTTGCAGCGGTTGGTTCTGCAGTCGATAATGATTCCGATGCGCAACAGTTTCAGTTGCCAATTACATTACCTCTAATCTTATCGATCGTGTTGCTCGCAGCCATATTGCGCGATCCGCATGGGGATTTGGCTTTTTGGGCTTCTATTATTCCCTTTACTTCACCTATTGTAATGATGATGCGCATTCCATTTGATCCGCCAGCTTGGCACATTGCCCTATCCATGTTTTGCATGGTGGTAGGATTTATTTTCACCACCTGGATGGCCGGGAGAATCTACCGGATAGGTATTTTGATGCATGGATCAAAGGTCAACTACAGGATTTTATGGAAGTGGATGATGATGCGGGATTGATACAAAATGGCATGAATATCAATTAACAATCATTTTGTAACTGGCAGAATTTACTTGAACGCAATAAATCCCTGTTGCAAGCTTGGTGGATATTTCCACTAACCTATTTGTCCTTTCTGAAGAATCAACTTGCTTCTTGAAAACATCTCTGCCCGACAAATCTTTAATGACAAGTTGTGCGCCGGAGGGAAGGTTGGCCAACTTAAATGAACCATTATTTGGATTGGGGTAAATAACCGCGCCATTTCCATGGATATTTTCGGCTATTCCGGTAATGATGTCAGGAGTCGTGACTTCGATGGTTTTTTTCGCTGACATTTTTGTCCCGACTGCCGTTATTCTGTATTGATAGGTGTTGTTTTCAATGACACTACTGTCATTGAAATAAGTGGCATCGGCCGGCAAGATCACCAATCGTACAAATTCCGAAAAATAGGAATCTGCCCTTTCCACAATGTATCCCAATTCATCATCGCTGTCGTCCCAATAAATATT
>JAUHYU010000009.1 GCA_030426345.1 Bacteroidia bacterium | reverse complement strand
CTTTCAAGGAAAACTTCACCAACAACACTATTGCTAATGAAGAATTTAAAAAAGAACTGGAAACCAAAATTCAGACCTTCCGGAATCGAATAATCCATGATTGATTCAATCTTAGTAATTATTGTGAAGTGAGTATTTCCTTATTAATTTGTGCCAAACATTCACAATAATTATGAAGCTCAGAATCCTCACTTTTTCCATGGCATTGTTTCTTTGTCACCAAATTTCCTTCGCCCAAGCAGAAAAAATCAATTGGTGGAATCCAGCCAAAAATTCATTTCAAGTCATTGAGGGTCAAGCATGGCCCGACAAAGTCGAGTCAAGCTATGATCGCCTTCCCTCAACGGCCGAAAAAAGCATGCGTAAAGCAGTCTGGAACTTATCGAAACATTCCGCAGGGATGCTCATCCGCTTCTGGACAAATGCATCAAATATCCATGTAAGGTATCAAGTTGGAGGAGGTCATGCCATGCCACACATGCCAGCCACAGGTGTGAGTGGCGTAGATTTGTATGCCAAAGACAGTGACGGAAACTGGATGTGGAATCGGGGCAGGTTTTTGTTTGGAGATACGATAATATACAATTTTACAGGGATTGATCCTGATGAGCCATATCACAAAATGGGCCGAGAATATCGATTATATCTGCCGCTTTACAATTCAGTCGAATGGTTAGAAATCGGTGTGGAGGACGGAACAAAGTTTAATCCATTGCCTGTGCGTATGGAAAACCCAATCGTGGTCTATGGCACGTCGATAGCCCAGGGAGCTTGCGCCTCGCGGCCCGGCATGGCATGGACATCTATCCTGGAACGCAAAATGGACACCCCGCTCATCAACCTGGCATTTTCCGGTAACGGAAGATTGGAACCCGAATTGATTGATCTGATCTCAGAAATCAATGCCAAAGTCTATGTGCTCGATTGCTTGCCCAATCTAGGGCAGTCTAAAGACCGAACTCTGGAAGGTGTATATGGGCTGATTACTTCGTCTGTTTTAAGCTTACGGCAAAAACATCAGGAAACACCAATCTTGCTGGTGGAGCACGATGGATATTCTGATGGGGACTCTAATCCTGAACGCTACAAAACTTATACAGAATTGAATGAGGTAATGCGACAAGCTTTTGCCGAGCTACAGTCAGCCGGAATGAAGGGTATTTATCTATTGACCAATGAGGAGCTTAACCTAGGTATGGAAGACTTTGTGGATGGCACGCACCCCACTGATCTGGGCATGATGCACTATGCCGATGCGTATGAAAATGTCTTGCGGAAAATCCTCAATGAACCTGTTGGAAATATATCCACTACCATCCCTGTAACGCAGGCAAGAGAACCGGCAAATTATAACTGGGAACAAAGGCATAGGGAGCTATTGCAATTGAACGCGACTGACCCACCAAAGGTCTGCTTCTTTGGCAACTCCATCACCCACTTTTGGGGAGGAGAGCCTAAAGGACCACGAAGCAGTGGAGGGAAAAGCTGGCGTGAGAGTTTTGACGGTTTAGGTGTCAGGAATTTTGGCTATGGCTGGGACCGGATTGAAAATGCACTTTGGCGGGTTTACCATGGAGAATTGGATGGTTTCCAAGCAGAGAAAATAATGCTGATGCTCGGCACGAACAACCTCCACCTCAATACCGATGAAGAAATAATTGATGGTTTGGAACTCTTGGTTGACGCCATCAAATCGCGGCAGTCAAATGCTGAAATCCTCATGATCGGCATATTACCAAGGAGGGAAAAAGAGGCCAGAGTCCATGAACTAAACTTGAAAATGGCCCAACTAGCCTCATTGCTCCAGGTCAACTATTCTGACCCGGGAAAAGTCCTCCTAAGCCATGAGAACAAAATTAACGAGTCGTACTTTTCTGACGGACTGCATCCTAACGAAATAGGCTACGGCCTGCTGGGCCCAGAAATCAGGAAGGTGCTGGTTGAGTAGGCCTGCTTGGTATTTGAGTCTTTTAGATCGAAAAAAGTATCTAAAATCCATGGAATAGCCTTTTCCGAATATTTGTTAGATTTACCTCAATGGTATAATAAAAATATGTGTGTAACTGACGTATTCACCTTTTGACAAGCATTTAAAACATGGCAGACAAAAAAGTATCACTTAAGCTTCGACTTGGAACAATGTTTCTTGATCACTTTATAATGTGTTTTATCATTCTTCCTCCCCTGATAGTATTAAGCTTAATTTTTAAATCAGACCGGCCATTCGAAACAAATCCTATAGAAACAGTTGCTTTTTACCTAATGATGTTTGTATATCTTAACAAGGACTTCGTGAGAGGAAAAAGTATTTCCAAACGAATATTAGGGCTTAGAATTGTTGACCGTAAAACAGGAGAGTCAGCAAACGAATTCAAATGCTTTTTGAGAAATATGACCATCCCAATTTGGCCTTTAGAGGTCTTTGTTTCTTTGATCTCACCAGTACGTAGACTCGGAGACTTTATTGCTAATACAAGAATTGAGATCGCGAACAAGGAAAAAGCAACCTCTATTCTGAAAGACCTTAAAAAGAAAAAATTGACACGGAATACAATTTGGATATTAGGGACTGGGGCAATTTACATAGGAGTACTTTGGTATCTCATGCATAAAATACTGAAAATATAATGATTAGCCAGTCGAGTAGAAGTAGATGTCCGCGCATACTCTAACCCTGGCCATCCCATGGAAAAACAAGGCATTTTTATCTGCTTTTCCATGGAATAGGCTAGTTCTATATCGGCTATGGGTTCAAAAAATACTGAGCAATTCTTGCCTATTCTTTGATCGAAAACTCTACCCTTCTGTTTTCACTTCGCCCTTTTTCAGTTTCGTTAGAAGCGATGGGTTTGTTAAAACCAAAACCTTCTATTCTAAATCTGGATTTGTTCAAGCCTTGATTGGTAAAATACCTCAGCACAGATTGCGCCCTTCTTTTTGACAGGCTCAGGTTATAATCTGAGGGTCCAACGTTATCTGTATGGCCCGCGATATCAATAGAGATTGATTTGTTTTCTTTCATAAAGGCAGCAATTCTATCCAGATGTGGATAGGCCGAAGGATTCAGCTGATCAGAAGCAAAATCAAACAAAACAGAATTTGAGAGGACCAAGTTTTTTGTTTCTCCGCTTATGAATTTCCCAACATGGTGATCATCAGAAGCCTCTGTTACAGTTATAGGAGCTTCGGTTGTTCCTTTTGAAATGGAAATAGTTCGTTCTATTTCCTTAAAATCCGATTCATTGAGCAAGTCAATATTTTGAGTGGTGGTTTCATAGCCTTCAGCTTCTACTTTGTAATCATAGGCCGACCCTACAGGGAGCAACATACTATATTCTCCGGTTCCAGGGTCTGACAATGTAAAGCCTACAGAAGTATTTTCGGGCAACAGATTGTAGGATATTTTGGCAGATACTGGCTCATTTGTAGCAGCATCAACCACTTTGCCAGAAATACTGACCACTGGTGCTGGCTGGTAAAATACTGGCATGGCTATTCTATAAATATCCTCGTTCCCTTCTTCCTGCGCCTTGGAATAATAAGCATATTTGCCCGATGGTGGGATGTTAAAAAACACATCATCCCCCTCAGAATTAATATCTGGCCCTAGGTTTTCCGGTTCAGTCCAATTAGTCCAGGTATCGTCCAGACGACGACTGATATATACGTCGTCACCTCCATAGCCACTATATCCTTTTGAAGAAAAATATAATGTTTCGTTGTCTGCCGCAAGATATGGAGAAGACTCAAGATTGGCAGTGTTAATGTCATTGCCAAGGTTCATCGGTTCAGTCCATCTGTTGTCTCTTTGCAAAAAGCTGACGTAAATATCCTTACCTCCAAAGGCATCATATCTATTGATCGCCATAATCAGCACTTTCCTGTTATTCGCTAAAAAATAGTTCCCATCAGTTGTCTCGATATGGGCGTTAATAATGTCCATGTGCTGTGGCACACTCCAACCTTCAGTTGTTTTGGTTGATACCGATACACCGGGTTTCATCCTATGACTTCCTGTATATTTGTTTCCTAACAATACTGTCATTGCGCTGCCATCTGGTGTGATAGAACTAATATAATTAGAACCCTTATTATTTAATGGTTCACCCATGTTTTTGGATTTATCCCATTTTCCGGTTGTGCTATTGAATTCCGAATACCAGATATCGCTTTCATCCCTTTCACCGCCTATATTTTCCGGATGGTTGGACCTACTATAATATAGTGTTTTACCATCGGGTGCGATGAGTGGCCTCGTTTCGGCATATTGGCTGTTGACGTTGTCACTAAGTCTTTCTACCACAATATCCTCCCTAAGGTTTTGAGGTAGCTCTACTGATATTTCCACTTGCTTGTTGGTGCTTAATACTCCAATCGCGTCAATCCCCGAGTATCCCGGCACCCTTCTTCCGTCGGTGACAATCCTGAGAGATTGTACAGGGTAATCGGTCTTTTCAATATTTATTCGTAGCAACCTTGATTTGAGGTCAACAGGTTTCGGCTCAAATGTATGTACCAGATACTCGTTCCCCTGTTCGTCAAACAGATAAATTTCATAGAGCACGCTCGGGTTGTAGGATTCTGCAATTACAATCTGTTCTACACGGATACTTTTTTCAAAACTAACAGTGATAAATTCCAGCCTATCAGGTTTTGCCGGCATCCAGGCATTAGGGTTATCTCCTCCTTGTGGCATCACATTTGGTTTGCCAAGGACTTGAATAGCAGAATATTCATAAGAAGTCAGCTCCGATGAAAAATCCAACACCTGATTTGCCCAATGTACACGCTGTGCGAATGAATTGAATGAAATAAATACGATGAGGAATAAAAACCTCTTTTTAAACATTATTAACATAGATACTTAGGTTGTGTGTTAGTATTATTTAAGCTTTAAAATACGCACTTCTACTCTTCTGTTTATTTGAGAAGCTTCTAAAGAACTTTCTCTTGTAAGTGGATTTACTCCTCCAAAGGCTTTGGTCTTAACCCTTTTAGGTGCAACCCCCTTACCCAACAGGTATGCCTTTACGGCTTCTACTCGCTGTTCTGATAGTTCCATATTCAATTTTTTATCGCCTCTGTAGTCTGTGTGACCTTCCAACTGGATGCGCATAGATGAATTATTATTCATCAACCCAACCAGTCTGTTCAGCTCTCCATAAGACTCAGGGGTAATACCCGATTTTCCTTGTTCAAATATAAGCTTGTTCAACCTAATGACTTGATTCTCTTTGACCTGAGGTCTTAAATAGAAATCCTTTTTGATTTTACCATCAGAGGTCAAATTCTTCAAATCAATATCTTCGTAATAGGTACTGTACAGCTCAGATTGAATTGTGATTTTATAGTTATGGGCAAGGTTTACATAATACTCATAATATCCACTGGAATCATTGGAAGTGATGATTCCGATTTCACTGCCATGTGGCATACTTTCTAATACTATATTGGCCTTTACATTGAGCACCTCGGGAGACTCGCTAATGGTGTCATAGACGTAACCGTACATTTTAACAATTTCTTCATCTACAGAAGTATTTAACTCTGCTCCTTTAAGGGACAGGTCAAAAAGAAAAAAGCAGGAAAGCGTACAAAAAAGAAATAAATAATTGTAAGAATTTGGCATAGGCTAAATAAAAAAACTAATCGTATGCTTGTGTATCATAAAAGTATAAATAAAATGATAAAAATGGTGCATCCGCTAACTATAATTAACATTAGAATTGATACATCTCTCATGAGTTTGTAATTTTATACAATCATGGATGACAGCTCACTTTACTTTATCGGCCTGATACCTAGTGGTGACTTACAGTTGCAACTTCATGAATTAAAGCAGGATATTTCCATTCGCTACAAAACATATCATGCATTAAAATCTCCTCCACACATCACATTGATTCCTCCTTTTTGGTGCCCCAATGATTCTACATCAAATATAGCAGTGTTCTTAAAGGATTTTGCAGCGTCGTTTCATTCCTTTAAAATCGCACTGGATGACTTTGGGTCTTTTGATCAGCGTGTGGTGTACGTGCGGATCCAAAAAAATACGTTACTAACAATACTTCAAAAATCTCTTAGCACATCGTTCATGGAAAAATTGAACATTTCTAAGCCAAAAGAAGCGTCGTTCCATCCTCACATCACGTTGGCATTTAAAGATTTAACTTTAAAGATGTTTCAGAAAGTATGGGAAAAGTATGAGAATGAAAGATTTCAGGCCTCTATGGATGTTGGTCACTTATACCTGCTAAAACATAATAAAATCCATGGATGGAAAGAGGAAGGAAGGTTTCCTCTCTTACCAACCTGAGGTATCAATATCCTGCTTAGAATTGTCCTTAGTGGCTTTCAAGCTTTTCATTTCATCTTTGTATTGAAAATGCACCAGATTAATCTGGTCGTCAAAAACTTCAGTCAGCAGGGCATTATCAAATTCGATTATGGATATTTTCTCGATTTTCTTGCTTTCAAGATAGCACTGTAAATAGTCCCATTTGACTTCGAATCCCACCCAGTTTAAATCCACCTTATTTCCATTCGCTGAGATTTTATAGTGCTCTCTAATGTAGGTTTTCAGTAGAGCTTCTTCCTGATCTGCGGC
This sequence comes from Bacteroidia bacterium, assembly GCA_030426345.1. Taxonomy (GTDB): domain Bacteria; phylum Bacteroidota; class Bacteroidia; order Cytophagales; family Cyclobacteriaceae; genus JAAUQL01. Next base: position 70,987 of record JAUHYU010000009.1, on the reverse strand, counting down.
GTTTTCCAAGGTGAATTCTGCATGGCCTTGATTCTGTATAGCCAATTCCATATCATCTCTAAAGAGTTTCATGGATATTTCAAGGCTTTTGGTTTCTGGATTGTGGTACACCTCGCTGACGCTCACATGAAATGCATGCAAACCTGAAATTAAAATGAGACTAAAAACCCGTGATAGTAGAAATAGCATTCAATGAAAAGATTATATAAATTCAAAATTATGCATTAATATTGCGATACTTTTATGTTTTAGCCAAAAAATAAAAACCCCGCTTGATGTCTCAGTTTTTTTTGTATTATAAACTTGGCATTAGATATATTCTAGATATTTACAATGTTGAATATATTTTATTTTTAATTTCCCTACTGGTTGTTTTTACTATCAAAGATTGGAAACGCGTGATCGTGTTGTTGGTATTTTTTATGTGTGGATATACACTTACCATGGCTCTGGCGAGCTATGAGGTCATCAAATACAACTATGGATTAATTCAGTTCTTGCTTCCTCTTACCATCTTTTTTACCTCCTTTACCAATATTTTCAAAAAAAAGGATAATTTCAGATACAAAGGTGACATGAGAAAAAACTACGTGTTGGCGGCAATATTTGGGGCCATCCATGGGTTTAGTTATAGTGCCTATTTGGAGGGAATCAATGGTACAGCTCTGAGTCAGGGAAGTCATTTATTCCCGTTTAACCTAGGCATTGGTACAGGGCAAATCCTCGTATCCCTAACATTCTTGTTAGTCGCATTTCTGTTCATCAGCATCATTGGAATCAATAGAAGGGATTGGGTGATGGTTATTTCTTCCGGCATTGCCGGCGTGGCTTTGACACTAATGTTCAAATCACGATTTTGGTAGTAGTTAAATTAACATCAATGAAAAGTTATCTCGTATTTGCAGTACTCGTTTTCACCGTCCATTACGGTTTTGGGCAAGACAGTTTTCAGGGAAAGAAGTTTGAACAGATGGGAACTATACTGCCCACACCCAATAGTTATCGTTCTGCATCCGGGGCTCCGGGACATGACTATTGGCAACAACGAGCTGATTATAACATAGAAGTAGAGCTTGATGATGAGCATCAAACCATTAGAGGGTATGAAGTAATCACTTATACCAACAACTCGCCGGATCCATTGTCTTATCTGTGGCTACAACTGGAGCAAAACATGCGAAATGTGAACTCTGACACCTACAGCACTTCAAATTCCAATATCAATCAGGATACAAAAGAGGGAAACCTTAAAGGCCTTTTGGGGCATAACTTTGATCTCGGTTTCAAGATAGAAGAAATTAAGGATATGAAAGGAAACAAGGTGCCATATTCTATCAACAAAACTATGATGCGTGTGGAATTGCCAAAAAGCATTGGCCATGGTGAGCAATTTGAATTTTCTGTAAAATGGCACTATAACATCAATGATAGGAAAAAAGTTGGTGGAAGGTCTGGCATGGAGTATTTCCCTGATGATGGAAATTACCTCTACACCGTCGCACAATTTTTTCCAAGAATGGCTGTATATGATGATATAAATGGCTGGCAGAACAAACAGTTTTTGGGAAGAGGCGAGTTTGCGCTACCTTTTGGGGATTATAAAGTACGTATGACTGTGCCGGCAGACCATATTATTGCCTCAACCGGAGAACTACAAAACGCAAAAGAAGTGTTGACTCCACAACAAATCGTACTATTTGAAAAAGCCAAATCATCCAAGGAACCAGTAATTATTGTTTCACAGGAAGAAGTGGAGCAAAAGGAAAAGAGCAAAGCTAAAGACAAAAAAGTATGGGAATTCCATGCAGAGAATGTGAGGGATTTTGCATTTGCTAGTTCGCGGAAGTTGATCTGGGATGCCATGGGGGTGAATATCAATGGCAAAACTGTGATGGCTATGTCCTACTATCCTAAAGAAGCAAATCCGTTATATGAGGAATTTTCTACCAAGGTCGTTGCCCAAACTTTGAGAACATATTCCAAATATACCATCGACTATCCATATCCGGTAGCTATCTCGGTAGAGGCCTCTAACGGCATGGAGTATCCAATGATCTGTTTCAATTATGGGCGACCTAAGAAAGATGGAACCTATTCCGATCAAACAAAATATGGAATGATATCCGTAATTATCCATGAGGTTGGGCATAATTTTTTCCCCATGATCATCAATTCAGACGAGCGCCAATGGACATGGATGGACGAAGGATTAAATACTTTTGTGCAATACCTGACTGAAAAGGAATGGGACCCAAATTATCCATCGAAGCGGGGTCCTGCTGAGAAAATTGTTCCTTATATGAAAGGCAGCAAAGATTTTATGGTACCGATTATGACCAACTCAGAGCAGGTCAAACAGTTTGGCAACAATGCCTATGCAAAGCCGGCTACAGCCTTGGCGATCCTACGAGAAACGGTCATGGGCCCAGAACTCTTTGACTATGCATTTAAAGAATATGCGAAACGGTGGGCATTCAAACATCCTTCACCAGCTGACTTTTTCAGAACAATGGAAGATGCGAGCGCCGTGGATTTGGACTGGTTTTGGAAGGGTTGGTTTTACACAACAGACAATGTGGATATAGAAGTGGCCGATGTCAACTGGTACAAATTGGATGATAAAATCAAGCAAGAAGGTGATGTAAGCGATTCGGAAAAGAGTAAGAAAAAGAAAAAAAGTGAGGCAGTGGTAGAAACAGAAACTGTGGAAAATCTAACCCCTTCCGAAAAGCTAAGCAATCCGAAGCCATTGAAAACTTCCATTTCTGAAGCAGACGAGGTACTCAATACCAATCAAAATTTCTATGAAGTAAAATTGAAAAACAATGGAGGCCTCGTAATGCCTGTTATTTTACAATTTAACTATCGAGATGGTTCTTCGGAAGTAAAACGCATTCCGGCAGAATTTTGGCGATTGAACGAAGAAGCAGGTAGCAAAGTTTTCGTGACAGAAAAAGAAGTCGCAAATGTTGTGCTCGATCCATTCAAAGAAACCGCAGATGTGAATGAAGCCAATAATGAATTTCCGCCAAAGGAAACGAAATCCGATTTTCAAAAGTTCAAAAATTCACAGCCGTAGTAGCTATTGAATTTATCGCTATGGATTATTTGGTGTTTTGGGAGTAATACGCTTGCTACGGATGAACTTGATTCCTGCCATCACCAATACTACAAGCAATAAAACAAAATAAATGCTGGTGGTAATACTTTTGACCAATGTAAAAATATTCGTGGCAGTCACAGTTCCTGTTGAGAGATTCGGATATGTTACCAGCATGGAAATAATGCCTATATTTTCCATGTAATCAAACAATCCGGCAATAATTGGTAGCAAGCACGCATAGACTAGTGGGCCATTTAGGTTATTGAGTTTTTTGATAAAAAACGCCAAAAGCAAACTGTAAGAGATTGCGAAAAGTGCCGGATAAACCATATCAGCCGGGATTTGTCGTAGCAGGTACGCGTTCCTTCCCGCATCGCCAAGCTTTTCAAACAGATCACTGACATAGGCAAAATCATATCCTGCGGGGAGCATATCGAGCAATTTCATTCCGCCGGAAAAACCCATCACCTGTGGAATTGTCTTTAGCAACATAAATGCATACACCACATTGGTGAGGATAAAAAGCAGGGCAACTCTAGATCCCTTAACGTTTTTGATTAATAGGTTTTTCATGTCAATCCTGAAAAATAGAAATGACAAATTACATAAAAATCAGTTTTGGTGTTCGTACACTTGTCGGTTTCTTCTGTCCCATTCCTTGCTGATAAATGGTTGGTAGCTCACATCATAGGGATCGTTAGGATATTGTATTTCCTTTTTTTTCCTGCTCATAAATGGATAATATTCCGTCCATTTGCCAACCTTCACATCTTCTTCATATTCGCCCCTCACGGCTACAGCTCCATTTTCATGGAAATAATAATAAGTGCCATTCTTTTTGCCATAAACTATGGGAATCACCTCTTTCAGCTTAGTTTGCTTCTTGTCGTAATATTTTACTTTGGAATCCTTCGGCCATCCATGGTAATACTTTCGCTTGTCCATGAGCACATCGTTTCCATCGTATTTTGTCCAGCGGCCATGCTTGGTGCCTTTATAAAAAATACCCTCTTCTACTACCTGCTCGCCCACAATTCTTTTGTACGGCCCATGAAGCACCACACCCCGTTTGTCTTCAACATTTCCGGTGTTACGGATTTTCTTTCTTGTAAAGTCATACCAATAAATCTCAGGCACGTAAGGATCTACAGGCTGAGGCTCTTTTAAATAGTGGAACATTTCCAATTCTACCTTATCCCCATACCCTCGACGTGTAAATCCTTTTTTAGTTTTCAGCCCATAAAAAACTTTCTTATTCCTTCTTTTCTCCTTTTTTTTTCGCGCATCTTTTGCCTCTTCAGATAATTCTATCTCGCGCTCCATATTTATGGTCAGTGGCGATTTGTTGATCAGCGTAAACCCATCATCCGTATCGCCAAATATGTCCACTTTTGCGGAGTCAATAGAGCTTGCCTCTTGTGCATTGGCCAAAAAGGCCCCAAAAACCATGAAACACCCTGAAATTAAAAATTTTAAATTCATATATTTTGAATAATGAAATCCTTTATCTAACGGCAAATCGCTTACAATATTTCTTATACATTCAATTTGGCATATTCCTTGGCAAAATAGGTAAGGATGATTTTGGCTCCTGCCCTTTTGATGCTGAGTAATACCTCAAGCATGGCTTTTTCACCATCAATCCATCCTTTCTCACCAGCTGCCTTGAGCATCGCATATTCGCCGCTCACATTGTATGCCGCTATTGGCAAATTGCTTGCCCTACTCAGCTCACTGACCACATCAAGGTATGAAAGCGCTGGTTTTACCATGAGTATATCCGCTCCTTCCAATTCATCCATTTCTGCTTCAATCAGCGCTTCTTTGATATTCGCAGGATTCATTTGGTAGGTTTTCTTATCGCCACTTTTTGGAGCGGAATCTAGCGCATCTCTGAATGGCCCATAAAAGGCACTCGCATACTTTGCAGTATACGACATGATAGAAACATCTATAAATCCATGGTCATCCAGCAGTTCACGGATATATTCCACACGGCCATCCATCATGTCAGATGGGCCAATAATATCCGCTCCGGCTTGAGCCTGAGCCAGCGACATTTTACCCAATACTTCCAGAGTTTCGTCATTGAGTATTTTCCCATTCTCAACGATGCCATCATGACCATCTGAGCTATATGGATCCATGGCCACATCGGTCATCACGCAAGCTTCAGGGAGTTCTTTTTTAATTCTAGCAATAGCCTTTAAATAAAAGTTATCAGGGTGGTGGCTTATGCTGGCATATTTATCTTTGTACTTGTCGTCAAAAGCCGGGAACAGGCAAAAAGTCTTGATGCCAAGTTGCAGACATTCATGGATTTCATCCATCAATTTATCTACACTAAAGCGAAATATGCCAGGCATGCTCGTAATTTCTTGCTGTATACTGTTTCCTTCTACCATAAAGAGCGGGAATATCAAATCGCTTTTCATAAGCTGTGTCTCAACCACCAACTCCCGGATCACCTCACTCTTTCTGTTTCTTCTCGGTCTCCTAAGCATATTTTTAAGAATCAATTTTGCACTATTTTATTTCGATACACAAGTTGTGCAAAGGTAATTAATATTTCAAATCGCATAGCCAATAATTGATCTTTGCATGGTTTTTAACAACATTTATTCAAGTCAATTGATAAAACATTTTTTACCTTTGCGAACTAATTTGAAAACAAGCATATGTTACGAACGCACAATTGCGGAGAATTACGCATTGAAGATATAAATAAGGAAGTGACGCTGTGTGGTTGGGTACAAAAGGTACGCGACAAAGGCGGAATGATCTGGATCGACCTCAGAGACCGATACGGAGTGACTCAGTTAGTTTTTGACGAGAGCAAAACTTCTCAGGAAATTCTGGCTACTGTGCGCAAACTTGGCCGGGAATATGTCATCCAATCTTCCGGGATTGTCGTCGAACGTTATGCTAAAAATGATAAAATACCTACAGGATCTATTGAGATCGATGTGAAAAATATCGATATCCTCAATGCTTCTAAAGTACCTCCATTCACCATTGAAGATGAAACTGATGGTGGTGATGAATTGCGGATGAAGTACCGATATCTCGACATTCGTAGAAACCCTGTACGAAAAGGTTTAGAGCTGCGACACCGCATGTTGCAACATACGCGCAACTATTTGGATGGTCAAAATTTCATGGAAATTGAGACCCCTTTTCTTATCAAATCAACACCGGAAGGTGCAAGGGATTTTATCGTTCCATCGAGGGTAAATCAAGGTGAATTTTATGCCTTACCTCAATCGCCACAAACCTTCAAGCAGCTGTTAATGGTTTCCGGTATTGACCGTTATTTCCAAATTGTAAAGTGCTTTCGCGACGAGGACTTGCGGGCTGATCGACAGCCGGAATTTACACAGATAGATTGCGAAATGTCTTTCATCACCAGAGATGATATTCTACAGACTTTTGAAGGTTTGATCAAGTATCTGTTCAAACAGGCATTGAACTACTCACTTGACAAAGTGGAGCGCATGAGCTATGATCACGCCATGCAATATTATGGCAATGACAAGCCTGACATCAGGTTTGATATGCTATTTGTAGAAATGAACGACGTGGCGCAAGGCAAAGGCTTCAAGGTTTTTGACGACGCTGAATTAGTAGTCGGCATCAACGTGGAAGATTGTGCGGATTATTCGCGAAAGCAACTAGATGCACTTACTGATTTTGTACGAAAACCTCAGATCGGGGCTAAAGGGCTTGTGTACGTCAAGTACAACGAAGATGGTTCATTCAAGTCTTCAGTAGATAAATTTTTCAATCAAGAAGATCTAAAAGTCTGGGCTGAGAAAATGAATGCCAAGCCAGGTGATTTGCTTTTGTTGCTTTCAGGAGAACAAAACCACACACGTAACGCACTTTCTGAGTTGAGATTGAAAATGGGCTCAAATCTTGGCTTGAGGTCAAAGCATGAATTTAAAGCCCTTTGGATCTTAGATTTTCCACTTTTGGAATGGGACGAAGATTCTCAAAGATTCCATGCCATGCACCATCCATTTACATCACCGACACCAGAAGACATGGAAAAACTAACCACTGATCCGGGGGCTGTAAAAGCAAACGCTTATGATTTGGTGATCAACGGCGTCGAAATCGGAGGCGGCTCCATCAGGATACATGATAAAACCCTTCAGCAAAAAATGTTTGATGCGCTCGGGTTTACAGCAGATGAAGCTAAAAAGCAATTTGGGTTTTTGATGGACGCATTCGAATTTGGTGCTCCTCCACATGGTGGCATTGCCTTTGGGTTTGACCGCTTGTGTGCCATGTTTGGCGGTTCAGAATCTATCAGAGATTACATTGCCTTCCCTAAAAATAATTCCGGCAAGGACGTAATGATCGATTCTCCGTCAACTGTTTCAATAGATCAATTGAAGGAATTGGGCATTTCCTTGAATGATTAATTGTTCAAAGTAAATTGCTTTTATCATAGGCCTATGGGTATTTCTTCTAAAAAAGCCTTCAAAACCCATGAAGTTCGTTTTGCTCGAGAGCTCTGAAAATTCCTGTCTTTTTAACATAATTCTGCTGAAGCCCATCGTATTTGGACATAAAAAAAAGGGCTACATTTCTGTGCCCCTTCTAAATATTGTAAAACAAATTAGTATTCCCAAAGATTGTGTTCGTATTCAATCAATTTATACTCTTCTTGTTGAGATTTGAACAGTGCAGATCTTTGATCAGGTGAAATATCCTGAATCCAATCGTTTCTCGGGTTAGATACTTTTACCACACGAGCACTGAAAAGACGCAATAAAAATGCATCCGCCATATTTCTATGATGTGCCGTGTTTTGTCGGTTGTACCAAATTGCCCGGTCTGGCATACTTCGGAAAAGCTGCTCTAGATCCTTATACTTAAATACTCCAACCGATTTTTCTATTCCGGTAGCTACTTCAGTAGCTGGAATGATCATTTCCAATGACTGGATATCCCAGTACAATCGAGAACGTACTTTATCAAATATCACATCTTCTTTTATGCGCATGATGTTCAATTGGGTAGCATCATAATACTGAACAGAGGGGGCAGTTTCTTCTTCATCTCCCCATCCAGAGTCAGCTGTGTCACCACCCCATCCCCCAGAGTCATCTCCAAACCCAGCATCTGCTGTGCCGAAATCATCTGGTTCATCAGTAGGGAGCTTGAGATTTTCCAGAAATTGCTCCTTGGACATTCTTTTGTTCAAAGAATCATCCTCGTAAGGATATATCAGCCCATTGTTTACTGCCTCAATAATGAGTCGTGTGATCTCATTACTGGTAGAGAAAAATGGGCGGTTCTGTTTTTCTTTCAAATCCATTCTCCGCCAAACAGTACGATTGTACATTTGATTAGCATATTTGATCGGATATACCGAATTCTCATTGTATGCCATGTTTTGCTCCTGTGCAGAGACTTCAATTGCAAGAAATCCCAACAACAAAAGAATGAAAGTGCTTTTAAATGCCTTCTTCATGATTCAATAGTTTAATTAATTGGCACTGTTTTAATTGATGCATTTACGCCAATTCTAATTTTTTCAGTTTCTCCTTTAAAGTTCATCCTTTGAACTTCTTTAGCCTCAATCACGATCCTATCACCAGCTCTTGCTTTAGATACCCACGATCCCAAATCAACTTTGGGACTAGTTACTTGCTTTGTATCTACAGCTCTTGCTCCGCGAGCGAGGGAAACTTCCCACTTGGTTACGCGATACCTCGCGTCCTTTGGTAGAAACTGTGCGAAATCTGCATCAGCAACAGCATCTAAGTTCATTTCTCTAGGAACTTTGCTTACGCCTCGTTTCAGGTCAATTTCCTTTCCGCCGCTTTTCAATACCAATTCAGGAGTTGGAATTTGTTTTACCCTGAATTTTTGTGAGCCAATAAAAGTTCCCGCACTGTAAACAGATAATTCTACATTTGGTGCAGTTGGTACAATAGTTACTTTTCCGCCTTTTCCACCTTGTGAGCTACCGCCTTTTACCTTAAATGATGGGTCGTAAGCAGATCCTAAAGCCGGCACTTGTACATCCAAATCATTACCACAATTTCTGTACAAAGCCTGAACTGCTGCTGACTGAATTTGGATAACAGGCCTAGCAACAGTATAAGCAATCTGCTCAGTAAAGGTTTGATCACCAATTTTAATCTCAGCTGTAAAGGTTTTCTTCTGTTGTCCGTTGGCGTCGTATTTATCCGCTTTTACCGGAAAATCAACACTACCAAATCCCTCAGAATCCACAGGAATACTAGATCCATTCAGTTTCATGGTTGGCGTAATACCAGAAGCGGAAGCGGAAATAAACATTTTTGCTTTGTATCTTGCACCTGCAGCTACCAGTTGAGACTCGGGTAAAACCATTGGTACAATCTTATCAAATGCGATGTCCTTAGCTCCTACTTTTTTAGCTAATTCTCCTAAGGCAAGTGATTCATAATCCAAAAGGACATTTTCCAATTGGCTTATGGCAGCCAAACCAGCTGCTGTAGGCACGCTTTCAAACATCAGTTCGCCAAAATTTTTCTCTCTTTGGTTAGGGATCTTGCTCCAATATGGATCTTCTTTGCCATCTAAAGCAACAGATGGAAACTCTGTTCCGGTCACTTTTGTCAGCCACTGTGTATAAGCATCTAGTCTGGTTCTAAGTGAATCGGATCGCTTTTGCTTGATCATATAGGTAGCAATTTTATCCATATCTTTTGCTCCTACTAGTCTTTCTTCTTCATCAATACCTCCAGTATATTCTACTATTTCTGATTTTAGTGAATTCATATAGGAAATAATACCGTCCGTTTTTGTTCTAACCTCTTGGGCTTCGTTTAGCACGGCAACGTCACCTTCTCTGTTTCCTTTTTCGTCTACAGAGGCGGCAATACCTTTGATTGTAGTGCCATTACGTTGTCCATTGGTCTTTACTTGTTCCTCAAGAGTACCGTTGATCAACTCGAATCTTTCCAATATAGCCGAGTCAACATTCAGCGCAAGCAGGGCAGTCAGTACTAAGTACATCATGCCAATCATTTTCTGTCTAGGGGTTTCTTTTGCTCCAGCCATTTGTATGTTTTTTAATCAATAATTAATTAAAATAAATTAGGCCTGACTTCCCTTCATGGCATTGATCATACCGCCATAAATGTTATTAAGCTTAGATATATTGGTGGTGAGTTTGTTAATTTCACCTTTAAAATTATCAGCGTCTTCAGTTGCTTTTGCCATGCTATCCAATGACTGCGTCAAATTGGTATAGAATTTATTCATTGCTTTGATGTGCTGGTTCGCATCTTGAAGTTCCATTTCATATACAGCGTTTAATGCCCCGAGATTTTTGGTAACACTCTGTACTTGTGTGTGATATTCAGATGATTCTTTTGAGGCCTTGGCCATCTCAGCAGTAGCACTTTTAGATACATTCGCCATTTCTACCATAGAACTAACACTATCGGTATAGGATTGGTTCATTTTGCTAATGTTAACAGCTGCTGTTTTCACCGAAGATGAATATTCGTTGGTAGCTATTGCTGCATCGCCCAAGGTTCCTAGTTTTGATGTAGTTTCTGATAAATTACGCATGCCTTTTCCTAAACTATCTACTAATTCAGGTCCTATTTTAGCACTTTCTAGCATTGTATCTAGTTTTTTAGATACTGAATCTTGCTGCTGATTGTTGCTCTTAACAGCCCTTGCACTGCTGGCGCCTTGAAAATCCTCATCCAATTCTGGATATACTTTTGTCCAGTCTGGTTCTGATTTCTTGGGTTCAAATGCACTTAGAAAGAAAATTATAGCTTCCGTAGAAAGCCCTACAGCTAGCATCACGCCCGCTCCAGTTATGTGCAAAATTTTAAACATTGCACCAACGATTACGATCGCCGCACCTATGCCATATACTTTTGGCATAATCGTGCTAAAAAACAGTTCTTGAAATCCGCCTCTTTTACTCATTTTAGTTATACTTTAAGTTTTACAATATTTTTCTTTAATTAAAATTCTGCTCCAGATGATCTTCCCAAATAGGTCATCGCGCATCTGAAGCCAATGAATGCTCTTGTGGTATCTTTGTGTTCATAACTTCTAGTTCCTGTTTCAAGGAAAAAAGCAACGTCTTTCCATGAACCACCCCTGATTACTTTCAAAGGTTCGTTATCATCATAATATGTAGGGTTCAAATCCCAAACTAAAGGATAGGATGCAGGGTTGTAAGCATCTTCACACCATTCAGAAACATTTCCTGACATATCAAATAATCCGTAATCATTTGAGAAAAATGAATATGCAGGGGATGTATAAGCGTATCCATCGTCATAATAATTTCCTCTTCCAGGTTTGAAGTTAGCCAACATACATCCTTTGGCATTCCTTATATAAGGGTTGCCCCATGGATATTTGGCCATATCTCGACCTCCTCGAGCAGCATATTCCCACTCGGCTTCATTAGGTAACCTAAAGTGAGGCATTGGGAACTCGCCAACGCTAGCACGGAAATCATTTAGGTAGGCAGTTCTCCACCTTGCGAAGAATTGTGCCGCTTCCCAATCCACACCAACTACTGGAAAATTATCGAAAGCCGGATGAGACCAGTAATATACAAGTAAAGGGTCTCCCATATGATGAGCAAAGTCCTTCACCCAAACTGTAGTGTCCGGATACAATTCTTTCATCACAAAGTCCTCTCCTAGAATACTAAGCGAATCTTCCATGATTCCCTCCATAAACTGGCGGTACTCATTGTTAGTGATTTCTGAATCATCCATAAAGAAAGATCCAATTGTAACTTGTTTGTTGAAATTGATCTGAGTTGCAGCAATATCTTCATCTGCCTGACCCATGTGAAAAGTCCCCGCAGGAATAGGAACCATACCATAAGGAATTACCATTCCGGTCCATTCCCTACCCGGAGCACCGACCAACTCTCCGTTGTCGCCACCTCTGCCTCCTAATAAACCGCAAGATTGATTTAAAACTGCAATCACCAATATCAGCAGGGCAGGCTTGCCCATAACAAATAATTTACTCATAACACCTTGTTTTAACCTAAAATTAGAAAACTTTACGTTTAATAATTAATCGAAAATATAACACTACTTACATGAATGCTTAATTTCTTTTTATGACTCAAAACCTCAAGCCACCTAGGAAACGTCCCATTCTATTCACAAATTTATTCTTTAACTACCTAAATAGTTTTTCAATCTCTTAATGTCTGAATCTCGGAGTACGAATAATTTTTTTACCCCCTCCGGAAACAGCAGGCATATTATAACTCAGGAGTATCTCATGAGATGTTGCCTGTTTCGCCTTTTGCGCCTGAATAACATAATCTAGCGAGTACCCTAATTTGAGCGACTTGTCCTTTAACAAATTTACCCCCATTAGAGCGACCATTGCTTCGGATTGTCGATACGACAACCCTCCCCAAAACTTCTCGCGGTAAGTACCCACAACGCTAATATCGAAAGAATATGATATAAAGTCAGTTTTAACTAGTAACGATGGTGTAAGAATTACATCATAATTTAACTCATAGTTATAACCTCCGTTAACAATCAAATTATTTTCCAGGGAATTTCTTAGGTCATCCGTTCCAAAATCGAACTCAGACTTGATTATATGGTTCAAACTCACGCCGCCATAATATTTTTCTGTCTTATAGTATATTCCCACACCCATGTCAGGTCTGTATTGACTTTCTTTACCGAACAGCAACAAATTGTCATTTTCATCTACTGGTCGGTATTTTGATTCGTCTATGGTTTGTCCAAATATACCTGCCCTAATACCAAAGCTTAACTTTCCGTTTCCAACTCCAAGATGGTAGGCATAAGAACCCATAAATTGCATATTATTTTGTGGGCCAATATTGTCATTGATAAAATAAAATCCTGCACCACTATTGAGTCTGAATATCGGGGCATTGAAACTAGCCAAAAAAGTATTTGGTGCTCCTCCCTGATCGAAAGTACCATCGTACCCCAACCATTGTGATCTATATAACATAGTCAGATTGGTAACTCCCATCACTCCAGAATAAGCCGGATTGTTATACAAGTCATTAAACATGTACTGCGAAAATTGCGCATCTTGTTGACCAAGTACAGGCTTCACAACCGTAAGTAAAACTATAAGTGCAAGAATTTTTCTCCCTGATACAAACATAGTTACAACATTAGGGATTTAAATTTATGAAAAATAACGAATAATCACATTTTATTACAGAATGTAATATTTGAAAATTTGTTGTAAAAAAACAGATATTTGTCCTTTTTCGCTTGCCCTATTTTTTATTGGATTCTTTGATGTAAACCTCAATAGCTCCAGTCATTGAAGGTGCGTTAGGCATTGGTGCTTCAATGTCCAAGATCAATCCTGCGTCCCTTACGGCCTGTGCGGTCGTGGGGCCAAAAGCAGCTATTCGAGTCTTGTTTTGTTTGAAATCTGGGAAATTTACAAACAGTGAGTTGATACCTGAAGGACTAAAGAAAGCTATAACATCATAGTTTACATCTGCCAAATCAGACAAATCGCTCGCTACGGTTTTGTATATTATCGCCTCACTAAATTCGTATCCATTTTCTGTTAAGAAATCAGGAATGTCATTCTTGCGAATATCCGAACATGGGAAAACGTATTTTTCGTTTTTGTGTTTTTTAAGTATTTCAATTAAATCTTGCGCGGTTTTTGAGCCGGTAAAAATTTTTCTCTTTCTTATAACAATATATTTCTGAAGATAATTTGCCGTTTGATCCGAAATACAAAAGTATTTCATGTCCGATGGCATTTCGACCTTCATCTCTTTGCACAGCTCAAAATAATGATCCACCGCATTCCTGCTTGTAAATATGACTGCGGTATGCGCTAAAACATCAATCTTTTGCTTTCTAAACTCTTTCAAGTTAACAGGCTCAATACTAATAAATTGCCTGAAATCTACTTTGATGCCGTATTTTTCTGCAAGTTGATGGTAAGGGGAATCTTCTGCACTGGGCTTGGGTTGCGATACCAATATGCTTTTTACTTTTTCCAGTCTGCTCTTATCAATCATTGTAGCGTAACGTTATAAATGTTCTCTGCGGCCTGTCTATTTTACAAAAAAGTTAATCCCTATCATGATAGGGATCAGTTCTATCGTGCAAAGGTAAGAAAATAAATGTAAACTTTTTATAGATATGGTTCGCCGAAGTTTAAAATAAAGCAGAACCATCCTGATGATATTAAAAATAATAGCTGCGATTATTAGGCCATTGGTTAGGTATTGTACCAGATAAAATTTGTTGATCACGACATAACTCAAAACCACAAAAAGAATAAAGTAAAAAACCATGGTCATTCTTAAATACTCGATGAAATAAAAATTTATCCTATCTGCTATGCCAAAAAGAAAGCTTATGAAACTTATCAACACGTATTTCAATATGATAAGCACGAGAATGATTCCAAAGATCACGAACCAACCCAGCAGCGGGTTGCTACTGATAAAATAGAGGTGACTCCATGAGCCTCCAAAATAATTTAAAACAATAATCAAAATAGCCGCTAAAAGAGCTGCCTGAAAAACAATCACCAGAGATTGCGATTTGGTAAGTGATCTATATTTAGCCTGTAATGTATCTGTATATCGAAACGTAAACAGATATTGGAAACTCAAAAAATCGAACAGCTCTTGGGGAAACAACGTGCGAACAATTGTAAAAAAGGCGATCAAAATCAAAATAATTAATTTATAATAATCTGCCTTGTCATCAATGTCACGATGGGCAATGGGATTTATATCAAGTGACCCCTCAATCGTATTGTGCAAAAAGCCAATCTTTATTTCGACAGGGACTTCAAAATCATGCCGATTATAGAGTGTTAGCTGTGGAGATTGGTTGTTAATCACTGCATTCAGGCTATCCATGGAAAAATAGCATATTTTGTTCTCATCAAAATACCGCACAAACTTATTGGACAAAAACAAACTGGTGTGTGAAGGGACATCTATCATAAGATATGTTTTCCTCGCAAAGTCCCTAGGCAAGGAGAAATGTATAGCATTGGGTGAGTGATTTCCATTGTCAAGAAATGGCAACATTACATCTTCTCCCTCATCGAAATAAAACCAATTTAGCCTTAAATCTTCTTTGGCAATAAAATTTTTTCCGGACTGTCCAAAGGCAACAAAGCCATTGACAAACATCAGGAGTGCTAAAAAGGGAATATAGTATTTCAAATTATCCTACGGTATTGATGATGTAAAAATACAGGTTAAATCCATTAATTTTAACATAAAAATCAAAAGCGACTTACATAGCCAAAATGGATTTTTGCATGATCAAAGCCAAATGGTTGTGACTTTGATTTTCCCATTGCCAAGACAAAATTAAAAACCCCGGCATTGGTGGCGAAGCTAAATCCGGCACCTGTACCGAATGGATATTGCACTTTGCCATCTGAAAATTCATCTCCCGACAAAGCCCCTTGATCATAAAATAGCATGAAATATGTTTCGTTGGAAAACAATGCTCGAAATTCTACTGTTGCAACTCCATATTTTGAGGTATAGAAATGATTTTCTGCAAATCCCCGCAAAGTACGCAGCCCACCAATTCTGAATAAATCACTCATAAAAAGTTTATTCCCTTGAAGATAGCCGCCACTCAATTCTGCTCTTAAAAGGATGTTTCTATAAACTGGAAAAAAGCTATCTAATTCACCGGTCCATTTATATTGTACAGAGTTGAAATCTACATCTTGATAAACCTCCTGGCTGAGTGATGGATTTTGGATGATTTTTTTCTGGCCAACGGAGCCATTCATCTTCAAACCATATCCTCGTGAGGGAAAATTAATATTATCGTACCTTCTGAGGCGGTAATTCAACCCGTAGTAGTTTAAATTATAATCCGTGTTTTCCGGTAATTCTACAATATTTTCTAAATCGGCGGTGCTAATTAATCTCGACGATATGAATTCAGTTCGAAATCCTAAATGACCACTGTTTTTAGCGATCAGAGACAACTCCACATCAAATTCGCGCTGGAGAAATGTGGTGTCTTGCTTCAACAAATCAAAGCCCCCTTCTACATTTAATGGAGTTTTGAAAAGATTTGGATGGAAATAGAGCACATTCAGCAACTGTGATTTGGCATCATATCCTTGCCACTCTAAGGCCAGGTTTTTACCAGAAGCAAATAGATTTTTCAAATCTAAATTTACCTGTCCCGTGATCAACATTCCGTTGCCTTGTTTTTGATTGGGCAAAATACCTAAAATCCCATCCATAGAACTGGCATCCTTTTTTGTCAGGTTTAAGTGTACGATGCATTTCTCCTCTACAATGGATATTTCAGGGTTTTCTGCCAACTCTACAAATGGCAGCAATTGCATTTTGGCAGCAATCCCTTCTATCAGCTTTTCTTCATAGGGCTTGTCCTTATACAGGCCCAGATACGCCATCAAGTAACTCGATTTTACAGTGCTGCTACCACTGATGACCAGCGAATCGAAAACAATCATCGGCCCGCTTTGGTAATCTAATTCGGCATTGATGGTATTTTCAATAATGGAAATTGAATCCAATTTGATCGAAGCAAAAGGGTATCCGCTATTTTCCGCATAATCCAAAATTGACTGAAGCAAACGAACAACACGCTGATGCGAAAATGGCCTTTCATTAAAACTAGTAGAACTAAACCCGATCTTATTAATGATCTCCTCATCTACATTTCCAACTGAGAGTTTGCCCGTGGCAAAAATTTCATTGGTATAAAAAAACACATCTGCTTTGCCAATCTCCGTGAAGATAAGTTCTTCCATAGCTCCCAAATAGCCTTTTTCATACAATTGTTGCAACCGTTGATTGATGGCTTTGTCAAGTAACAGCGAGTCAACTTGCTGTTTTTCCATGGAAAAAACATGCTTTTTTTCGGTTTCACTATTATAATAATAGAAGGAGGTCTCCAGCACAGGTTGGGCAATGCCCGCTCCGCACAGAAAAAATAATGACAAGGAAAATATCGCTGACTTGATGCTCAAAATTAATTCTTGATAACTTGCACCAAAATTAATTCTATTTTGGCAGGTCTTTATATTCATATTCCATTTTGTAAGCAGGCGTGCTACTACTGCGATTTTCATTTCAGCACCAACACCAGCTACCGGGCACAGATGGTCGATGCCATTTGCATGGAATTGGAACTGCAAAAATCCTATCTGAAAGGAGTGCCGATCGAAACCATTTATTTCGGTGGAGGAACTCCGTCCATGCTGTCTGCCAATGAGCTGGAAAAGCTCATAAAATCCATGAATGATATTTATGGCATCGATAATTCGCCCGAGATCACGCTAGAGGCAAACCCCGATGATCTGTCTTTGGACAAATTAAAGTGCCTAAAATCCATGGGAATCAATAGGCTTAGCATTGGCATCCAGTCTTTCCAGGATGCTACTTTGAAATTTCTCAATCGCGCGCATGATGCTTCCGAAGCCATAAATTGTGTAGAAAACGCCAGGAAAGCAGGTTTTGAAAACCTATCTATCGATTTGATATTTTCTATTCCAAATCAAAAACCGGGGGATCTGGAAAAGGACATCGCCCAAGTACTTAAGCTACATCCTGAGCATGTTTCTACCTATAGTCTGACAATTGAGGAAAAAACCGTTTTTGGCAATTGGCTTAAAAAAGGCAAGTTCAAACCTTTGACAGACCAAATTTCCGCTGATCAATTTGACTTGATTATTTCCAAGCTGGAAGAAAACCGCTACCAGCAATATGAAATTTCCAACTTTTGTTGCGACGGACATTACGCCAAACATAATACATCCTATTGGAAGAATGTTCCCTATTTGGGCATTGGCCCAGGTGCTCATTCCTATGATGGTCAACACCGTCAGGCAAATACATCAAATAACCATGGATATATGAAATCCATAGAATCCGGATCGGTACCATTTGAAAAGGAAGATTTGTCTCAAAAAGATTTTGTCAACGAGTTTATGCTTACCTCCCTGCGCACCATTTGGGGATGCGACTTGGCCAAATTATATGATTTATATCAATATGATCTACTTGGTGAGCAGGGCGAAAAACTATCTGAATTGTCAAAAAAGGGATACGTCGAGATTAAAGACCGACATGTTTTTCTAACCAAAAAAGGAAAATTTGTAGCCGACGAAATCATCAGTGATTTGTTTTGGGTTTAATCCTGGGGTTGCTTGCCCAACGGGACGGTTAGCCGAGCTATAACGCCAATGACCCTAAACTGTGAGACTTCGGATTTGCGCACTTTTATTTTATTCAAATCACCCAATCCAAGTGTATATCTGGCTTCAACGGCTAGTTTGCCAAAAGCAAGCCGATACTCAAACCCACCTCCTGCCAACAGGCCAAAGTCCAACCTGTTGTCAGCTTCGTCATCAAACACGTAATCAGAGGAAGATTCCGATTGGGTATTCATGTCCTTTACAGAATTTGTTCCTGAAAGGGCATAGGCAACGTATGGACCCAAATTCAGCAATCCGCGCAACTTTCCTCCACCCATATTTACATGGGTCAGAATAGCCAGCTCTGCATAATTGACTCTTGTTTTGTATTTTAGGTTGTTTTCCCCGATAGTGTCATTCTCGCTCCATCCTTTTTGGGAAAAACTCATTTCGGCTTGAATCCCGGCGTGCTTTTCTCCCAAATACTGAAAAACCACACCACCAATAAATCCCTGCGTATAGTTCACTTCTGTGAATCTATAATCCTGATTATTGGTAAAATCCATGGTAGAAAGGTTGCCACCACCCTGAATGCCAATGTGAAATTGAGCTAGCCCCTCAGCACATGAGATAAACAACAATAGCGAAAAAAGGAAAATTTTGTTCACACGTCTTTTATAAAATAAACGCCAAATTTATCGAGAATTATTTTTCCAATGCGGTTTTCAAAAATATATCTCTGAAATTTGCCATTAACATACAGATTAGTGGAAAAAGAATTCGGAATGACGAAGAAAAAATATATCTTTGCCGCTCGTTTGAAATTTAAGGAAAAATGGCAGTTACTAGACTAGTAAGAAAAGCAAAGAAAAACAGGACCGTCTCTAAAAGGAGAGTGGCAGCAATAAAAAGGCTGACAAGCACCCCTGTGATCAAAAATGTAGATATTGAGCAAATCAAAGAAGAATTTGCCAAAAAGAAAGCAGAACCGGCTGCTAAAAAGGAAGCTCCTGTAAAAGAGACTCCAAAGGCAGAAGCCAAAGAAAAAAAGCCAGCAGCGAAAAAAGCTGACAAAAAGGAGAAATCCAAATAAGCAAAGCTTCTACGGAACTAAAGTATAAAGTAGGTCTGCCAACTGGCAGGCCTATATTTTTGCTCTTTTCCCAAGCTTGACCACTTCCAAGTTGTCCAGCCTTCCGTTGGCAATCTCAAACCTTACAATGGTTTTTTCATGGTGAAACCCATGCTTTCCTGCCGCACCGGGATTGATACAAATTGATCCGGGACGTTTTGTGTCGGGCATAATCTTCAGAATGTGCGAATGGCCACAGACAAATAATTTCGGATTCCATTTCATCACATTTTGTTTTGTTCTTTGGTTGTATCTCGGCGGAAAACCCCCGATATGGGTCATCCACACAGAGACGCCATCCATTACAAATACCTGGTTTTCGGGATACCTAACCCGCAACTCACCTCCATCAATATTGCCATAAACAGCTCTAAAAGGCTTGAAAGCTTCAAGCTGATCGGCGACTTCCACATTTCCAATATCTCCTGCATGCCAGATTTCATCCACCTCACTGAAATACTCAAATATCTTCTCGTCCAAAAAAGAATGCGTGTCAGAAAGCAAGCCTATTTTCATAAATAAGTAATTAATTCATATTTATCTTAGCCAAAATTATTCGAGGTTAACATCGCGAAATTAGTTTGGTCATGGATTTTATGATACTTTTTATTAAAATTCTTTTTTGGATATTCCTGCCGATCACCATATTGGGCATGATCAGGCCATGGTGGGTACTATGGTTTCTCGACATACAAAATCGCCTTATGGTTTTGAGGTATTATGGAACAATCACACTCTTACTGAGCTTGGTAATGGTTATGGTTGGGTAATAGCCCTAAATTTTTTCGCACCAAAGCAAAGCCTTCTTGTCATCCATCAATGTAGTACCGATCAAAAAATCTTTCCCACCGTCTTTTAGCCCAAACTTCTTTTTTATCTGTTCTGTGGTTAACGGATAATTACGGGTCACGACATTGATTTTTTTATCGGGAACAATCTGTGCTATGAATTTTTTATCTGCCTTTATCTGGGCCTTCAAAAGATAAGTGCGCCCATGGAAATTGAGGGCTTTTTCATCAGAAGTATAAAGGTGTGAGTGTTGATGCAGCTTCTTCAAACGGAATCTTTGCCCGATCAATTTAAACGTCCCGGTTTTGAGCAATGCCGAAGAAGGTTCATAGATGTATTTTAGTGGGAACGAATATTCATTTTGGGCTAGGGCCTCTTCCTCCGAGTCAAACTCAAAAGCCATAATTTTTCCATGATTTTTGAGTTCAACGGCAGAAATCCTGGTCATGGATTTTTGAGGCTTTATGAGGCACAAAACTTCCTTTATCTCATTCGATACAGATACAACCCAAATTTTTGCCGGAGAAAAATCCTTTATCAACAAGGACAAATCGACCATCGGAGAAAGCTTGACCAATACCTGATCTGTAAACTCCAAGCACTTGGGAATAACTTCGTATAAATTTGGAACACAATCTTCAATCTTAAAAACCTTGCGATCTTCAACCCGTCGGGAAGGGTCTAAAAATATAGTGTCAAATTTCCTTTTATTCCGGGCAAGAAATGTTTCAGCAGATTGATTGTGGACAGTAATATTTGTTTTGTCAAGGATTTTGAAATTGTGTTTCGCCAGTTCTGCCAAATTTTCATTTACTTCTACGTAATGGATTTCCGAGGCTTTTTCGGCAAAAAAAGTGCTATCCACGCCCACTCCTCCGGTGAGGTCAACTATAGAATTTCCTTGGATTAATTCTGATTTGAAATTAGCTGTGAGCTCAGAAGATGACTGCTCCACAGAAATCGGAGGAGGCCAAATAATTCCTTCTGTTTGATACCAAAGTGGTAGCTTATTTTTCGCCTTCTGCAAAGATTGGATTTGCTCGATGGCTTCTTTCCATGGAAAATCAGGGCTTTTTTTGCCTTTTAGCGAAAGCAAAAAAGGATCATCGTTCTGATGATCCTTTATAAATTTTCTTACTTCCGGTAGCAGAAGCTCATGCAACATAATTAGTCCTGAAGTTGTGGGATCAGGTTGTGTTCAACCATATATTCTGCGATCTGAATAGCATTTGTAGCGGCACCTTTTCTCAAATTGTCTGCGACTACCCACATGTTCAACGTGTTGGGCTGTGACTCGTCCCTGCGCAACCTGCCAACAAAAACCTCATCTTTTTTATGGGCGTTCAATGGCATTGGATACACATTGTTTGCGACATCGTCTTCCAGAATCACCCCTGGAAAATTTGCCAACAAACTTTTTACTTCATCAATATCAAAATCTTTGTCAAATTCCACATTTACAGACTCAGAATGCCCTCCCATCACGGGTAGGCGGACAGTTGTTGCCGTTACCTGAATAGAATCATCAGAGAAAATCTTTTTGGTTTCGTTCACCATTTTCATTTCCTCTTTGGTATAACCATTATCAAGAAATACATCGATATGAGGCAACACATTCATGTCTATCGGATGAGGATATACTTTTTCGCCGACCTTGCCAGCCCGCTCATTGTTCAACTGATCCACAGCAGCCTTGCCCGTTCCAGTAACAGACTGGTAGGTAGAAACTACAATGCGTTTGATTTTATATTTTTCGTGAAGCGGCGCCAATGCGACAACCATCTGGATGGTCGAGCAATTTGGATTGGCAATCACACGATGGTCGATGGTTAATTCCTTGGCATTGATTTCAGGCACGATCAACTTGTTTTTTGGATTCATCCTCCAGGCAGAAGAGTTGTCGATGACGATAGTTCCCACCTCAGCAAACTTTGGTGCCCATTCGAGCGAAGTTCCTCCACCCGCAGAGAATATGGCTACATCAGGTTTTTTTGCTACAGCATCGGCCAATCCAATCACGGAATATGTCTTTCCCTTATATTCCATTTTCTTACCAACGGATCTCTCCGAAGCGACCAACATCAATTCATCGTACTGAAAATTCCGCTCATCCAGCACTTCCAAAATTTCTCCGCCAACAAGTCCTGTGGCTCCGACAACTGCTAATTTCATTGTTTTATTTATTATATTAAAACCTTAAAACTGACCAATTTGAATTGGGCTGCAAAATTAACAGTTTTAGGATTAAGGAGTTGCGTTTTAGGCGAAAATGTTTTCTTTAAAACAACTGTTGGTAATGTTATGATGAAATCCATTTTCATTTTTATAATCCTTGCGCAAATAGCATTGGCCACTTCGGCCCAGTCTATTATCATGGATGATTTTGCTGATGGGAATTTCACCGATTCTCCCTCTTGGTCTGGTGAAACAACGGATTTCATGGTTAATCCCAGCTTTCAACTTCAATTGTCAGCGCTTCCTGAGGATGGTCAGTCTTTCCTTGTCACACAGAGCGACATTATTGAAGAAGCGGAATGGTCGTTTTTTATTCAACTCGACTTCAATCCCTCTTCAAACAATTTCATGGATATATACCTCATTTCTGATCAAGAAAGCCTCGAAAATCGATTAAATGGTTTTTTTGTTCGGATAGGAACTACTCAAGATGATGTGAGCCTGTACTTACAGTCTGGAGAAAAATCAGAAGCTACCAAAATAATTGATGGTGAGGATGATCTGGTAGATGTCAGTCAAGTTGCGATGAACATAAAAGTGTCTAAAAACCATGAAAATGAGTGGAATCTGCTTGTCGATCCAAATCTCGATAGCAACTATGTTTCGCAAGGAACTTTCACGTTAGGCACTAATTTCAGCTCAAAGTATTTTGGCATTTTATGCAATTATTCTTCTACCCGATCCGATAAATTTTTCTTTGACGATTTGCACATCACAGGCAAAGCCCACTCGGACAATCAACCTCCTGTCGTTGACTCGGTAGTGGTACTTTCCGATTCCACCTTGCAAATTAATTTCACTGAAAACATTAGCGAACCTTCAGCAAATAACCCATCAAATTATTCTGTTGATAATGGAATCGCCAATCCAAAATTGGCAATTCTTACCAATGGAAATTCCGTGCTGCTCACTTTCGAGAAGAAGTTTTCGGATAAGATAATGCACCAAATATCCATGAATGGTTTGGAAGATTTATATTCCAATGTGATGCCGCCAACAGATATTTCATTCACTTATGTGGCTCCACAGATACTTGGGTTTGGTGATATTCTAATTACAGAAATTATGGCAGATCCCACACCAGAAGTTGATTTGCCAGAGCATGAATATCTGGAAATCCACAACCCTCACGAAGAACATTACGAATTGAACCAAGTAAAACTGATCGTCGGCAATGACACTACCACGATTCCCGATTTGACTATAAACCCAGATGAATACATCATTTTGTGTGCATCAGCTGCTGTCGAACATTTAGCACAATATGGTCGTCCCGTAAAGGTTTCTAACTGGCCAAGCTTGAACAACCGTGGCGAACGGATTTCTTTGCTCAATCATTTGGGAGGTTTGGTTTTTTCTGTAGAATATAAAGACACATGGTATAAGAGCATCGACAAGGATGATGGAGGCTGGTCTTTGGAAATGATCGACGTTTATTTTCCCTGCAAAGGGGAAGAAAACTGGGCGGCTTCTGAGGATGCTTCAGGAGGAACACCGGGAAAGGAAAACTCTATAAAGGAGCCAATGACAGACCTTTCTGCACCAGAAATCACCAAAATAATTGCTGCGACACCAACATCAGCTATCGTGTACCTCAGCGAAAAAATCATTCCACAAGATCTGGAATCCATGGATTTTTCAATCATTCCTGAGGTTCAAATTAGTGGTGTGGAACTAAAATCTCCAGAACTGAACGAAATAGCTTTAAATTTCCATGAATCGGTTTTACCTAAGACGGTTTATACCCTTACGGCAAAAAACCTGCAAGACTGTGCCGGAAATGTACAAAAAGAGACTTCTGGAAGTTTTGTATTGCCGGAAAGGGCAGATAGTCTAGATATATTGATCAATGAAATATTATTTAATCCATTGGGCGATGGAGTTGATTTCGTCGAGCTGTACAATATTTCCGATAAATACATTGACCTGAAAGACCTCTTGGTCGGAAATGAAACTAGCAAACCAATCATCTACGATCATTTCATTTTAGAACCAACGCAATATCTTGCCCTGACTGAAAACCCAGGAAAGTTACAAAATCAGTATCCTGGTGTTGAAACAAAAAATATACTGGAGGTGGAGGATCTGCCTGCTTTCAACAATGATGAAGGAGACGTTTTTATCGCCGATCCTGATGGAAAAATGATAGATTTTTTTCACTACAGTGAAGATTTTCATTCGGGATTTTTGCGGGATGTCGATGGAGTTTCACTGGAACGAATTGCCTTTGAAAGCCCAACCAATAGCCCGGACAACTGGCAGTCTGCCGCAAGTACTTCCGGGTTTGCCACACCCGGAAGTGTAAATTCGCAGCACATGAACAGTAATTCAGAAGGCGAAGAAATAGTTGTATTCCCCAAAACTTTCGCTCCCGGGAATAGTGGCTACGCAAATTTCACAACCATCCAATGCCGATTTCCAAATAATGGAAATATGGCAAGTATCATGATTCTCGACGCCTCTGGAAGAAAGATAAAGTCCATCATATCCCATAAATCCATTGGTGCCAAAGAAAATTTCAAATGGGAAGGCCTTGATGACAACAGCCAACAGGTGAGAATGGGCGCTTACATTGTATATGTTGAGGTCTATAATACCTCCGGGTTTAGGAAACTTTATAGAAAAAAAGTCGTGGTTGGAGGTAATTTCTAATGCGCAATCCACAAAAAGAAATAGGTTTGACGCCTAATTGCTAAATAAATATTGCTTCATTTTGTATATTGGATATATTTACGGCATTCAATGTACCCAAAAGAAACTACGGAAGAATCATCGACTAACTTCTGGCAATCATTTGCCAATGGGGATGATACCGCCTACGAGCAAATATATAAAGACTGCATCGATGCCTTGTTTGATTATGGCATGAAGATGATAGGCGAAAAAAATATTGTGGAAGACTGCATCCACGAATTGTTTATCGAGCTTTGGCGCAAAAGGCAAAGTCTGAATATTTCCACATCCCTCCGTAATTATCTGCTCATTTCAATGAGAAGGAAAATATTCAGATACATTAAAAAATCCGGCCGACACAATGAGTTGCACCGGGAAGCCCACAGAGACGATTCTGAGATTTATGAAATAGACGTCGAAGAACGCAGGATCAATAATGAATTGTTAGTCGAACAAAATCAGAAATTGAAAAAAGCGATCAGAACACTCTCCAGAAGGCAACATGAGGTGATAAGTCTTCGGTTTTTCAATGATCTGAGTTATGACGAGATTTCTTCCATCATGAATATCTCTCCAAATGCTACTTACAATTTAGTTTCCAAAGCTATCAGCTCCCTGAGAAAAGCCATGCTTTCCACAGCTTGCCTTCTTGTCCCTTTCCTGTAATAAGTTGAGGAATTGCTATTGAGAGGCAAAAATTTATTTCTTAAGGCATCCAAGACAGCAGAAATTTTCCCGAAGTAAAAAGAAATTCAACATTTATTGGTGAGAAGTATCAATGCCATGCCTCATATATATAAATAGGCAATCTGTGGAGGGAAAAAAATATACAATAGAGGAACTGATCCATGATAAATCATTTATTGATTGGACGCTAAGTCCTTGTGACAAAAAGGGTGAAGCTCATGGAAAATGGATGCTTTTGCATCAGAAATTCCCCGACCACATCAATGAAGCCCAATCCATTGTCAAAAGTATATATTCCATAAAAGTCTCTTATTCGGATTCTGCTAAGGAAAAACTATGGCAACGCATCAAACTAAGCAACCTCGAACATGAATTGAAGGGAGAGATCCATCCAAAATCCATGGATATAAGTTCGCATAAAAGTAAGGATAGAAAAGTAGTGTGGAGCTTATTTGCCGCCGCGGCAATCGCAGTCTTTTTTGCTTTTCAGTTTTCGTTTCAGGAACCAGATAAAGTAGTTGCTCCTCCAGTAGTGACTGAAATAATAAAATCGAACCCGGCAGGCCAGAAATCTCAAGTACATCTACCTGACGGATCTACAGTATACCTCAATGCGGAAAGTGAACTGCGGTATGCCGATAATTTTGCATTAGGCAAACGAGAGGTTTTTTTACAAGGAGAGGCATTCTTTGAGGTTACAAAAGATATAAACAACCCATTTTCCGTGCGTACGGATCAATTGACCACAACGGCTTTGGGCACTTCCTTCAACATCAACTCTTATGCTACAGAAAAGGAAATCGAAATAGCACTGGTTACTGGAAAAGTCCTGGTGCAAGACAATCATGATAATTCAATCCATCTATCCCCTGGAGAAAAAGCTACTGTTGACAGACCATCGGGAACCATGGAAAAAGGGGCGTTTGACGCTAATAAAACCCTGCTCTGGAAAGACGGCATCATTTATTTTGACAAAACCAATCTTATAGAGGCCATCAAAACCCTTGAAAGATGGTACAACGTTGACATAAAGGTCAACGCGCTCCCCAACAAAACTTTGACATGCTCAGGGCAATTCAAGAAAGAATACTTGAACAATGTACTGAACAACCTCGGCTTTTCGCTGGGGTTTACCTATAAAATTCAAAATAAAAATGTAATGATAAACTTTAACTGAAAACTGCCAATGAATAAATCATAACAAAAAAGAAGGCCGGAAGATCAGGGATCTTCCGGCCCATCGGAATCCTCCTCATATTTATCATCCGCTAAAATCATAAATATATCACAGGGTTCCATTTGGAATATGTTTAATTAAAAACAAACGAAATTATGAATTTTAATATTCTACAAAAAGTATTAATGGCTACAAAATATGTCATGTATGGATTGTTTGCAGCTTGCGTTAGTTTTGGAACTATGCTCGCGGCAGACAGCAACGCCCAAATAAAAAGTGTAAAAGAAGTTGATATTTCTCTATCTCTTCAAAACGCCAACCTTAAACAAATATTTAGGGCAGTTGAACGCAAAACAGATTTCAGCTTCATCTATAGTGATGAAAAAATCAATATAGATCAGAAGATCAATCTGGAATTCAAAAACGGAAAAGTGGAAGACCTTCTGCTTCAAGTTGCAAAAAAAGCCAATCTGCATTTCAAGCAGGTCAACCTGAATATAAGTGTCAAGCAATTGGAACTAAAATCCAATAGCGATATTGAGGTGGTTATTCAAGGTCGCACTATTTCTGGAAAGGTCACATCATCAGAAGATACTGAAGGCCTACCAGGAGTAAATGTAATCGTGAAAGGAACCAGTAATGGTACGGTCACGGATTTGGATGGCAATTATTCCTTGGAAGTGCCTGGGGACAATCCCGTATTAGTATTTAGTTCTGTTGGGTTTATACAAGAAGAAGTAACCATCGGCAACCAAAGTGTAATCAACTTGAACCTTACCGTAGATGTTACCACACTCGGAGAGATTGTGGTTGTTGGTTATGGTACACAAAAGACAAAAGATGTAACCGGTGCCGTAAAGCGCGTAACCAGTGAAGACTTTAACAAAGGAGTTGTAAACAATGCAGGACAATTAATACAAGGTAAAGCTGCGGGTGTTGATGTCACTTCTTCAAGTGGAGAGCCTGGCAGTGGCCAACGTATCGTTATTCGTGGGCAAGGAACGCTTCGCGCAGGCTCAGGGCCTTTATTCGTTTTGGACGGATTTCCATTGGGACTTGCAGGAACGGGTTCTGGGGGAAGTCCATTAAACTTTATCAATCCGGAGGATATTGAAACGATTGATATTTTGAAAGATGCCTCTGCAACAGCTATCTACGGTGCAAGAGGTGCAAATGGAGTTGTTCTTATCACTACTAAAAAGGGAAAAGAAGGAGTTGGTAAAGTATCTATTTCTTCCAATCTAGGGATATCTAAACTGGCGCGTGCATTACCTGTGTTTGGGGCGGACGAATTCCGTCGACAAGTGGCGGCAATTCCTGGAAATGAATTGATAGATGGTGGTGGATCTACAGACTGGCAAGAGGAATTGACGCGTACTGCCATTACCCAAAATCACAATTTGGTTTTATCAGGAGGGACTAGTAAACTGAATTATTATGCTTCCTTAGGTTTGCAAGACCAAGAAGGGATTGTGTATAATTCCGGTTTAAAAAGAACAAGTGCCAGAATTAATATAACTCAAAAATTATTGGATGATAGGTTAAATATTGACTATAATTTAAATACGACTGTCACAGAACAATCTAGAAACAATAATTTGGGGTATGGAACCAACCCTACATTTGATGCTTATACTGCAGACGGAGAAATCAATAACCCCTTAAACTGGAACAATCCTTTACTCCACAATAAATATGTCGGAGACTTTTCTGAGTCCCGTAGAATTTTGATCAATGTAGCTCCTTCTTTTGAAATAATTGATGGTCTGGTGTACAAAATGAATTTCGGCCACGAAAACAGATCTTCCAGTCAGGATCAACAAACTATTGCCAATACTGATAGGAATGATTTGGGTAACTTGACCCAATCTTTTGGAGATTTTGAAAACAATTTGATAGAAAACTATTTGACCTATACGTTTGATATAGGAGATCACAATTTAAGTGTTTTAGGAGGTCATTCTTATCAAAAGACTTTTTCACGCGGTAGCTCTTGGTCAATTGATGAATTTGCTCCTGATACAGGAATTGAACCTCGATACAACCCAGGGTTGGGTGGAGAACTTACTATTAGTGATAATAATCAGCCTACGGGAAGCGCTTGGGAAAACGAACTACAATCATTCTTTGGTAGGGCCAATTGGAGTTATAAAGACAGGTACTTATTAACAGCTACAATAAGAGCTGATGGTTCTTCTAAATTTGGCGAAAACAATAGATATGGAACATTTCCATCATTTGCTGCAGGATGGAGAATATCAGAAGAGTCATTTATGGATGGATCTCTTTTTAGTGATCTGAAACTTCGAGCAGGTTGGGGAAAAACTGGAAATCAAGAAATTCCAAACAAAATCACAAAAGAATCTTTTACGGTGAGTACATCCAGTGGTGTTAGTTATCCTATTGATCAAAATGGTCCCTATCCAGTAGGGTCTGTATATACTCGATTTGCCAATCCAGATATCCAATGGGAAGTATCCACACAATCTAATATTGGGGTTGACTTTGGTTTTTTTGATGGCAGTTTAACGGGTACGATAGATTATTTCCATAAAGTATCAGATAACATTTTATTAGAGGTAGTACCTGTAGATCCTATTTCTGTTGCTCCAACTTATTGGACAAATGTTCCAGAAATGACCATTGTAAACAAGGGACTTGAAATAGCACTGGATTTTTCGCAGCATAATAGTGAAGGGCTTTCATATGGGTTTGGGGGAAATGCCACTTTTATTAATAATGTTGTGGAAGACTCTCCCTTTACAATTGTAACTACTGGATCTGCACAAGGTCAAGGACTTACGGATGCCACGATTAACGGATTCGTGAGTGGTGAGGCAATTGGAGCTTTTTATATGAAAACTTTTATAGGCATTGATGAAGATGGTTTTTCAAAGTTTGTAGATAGCGATGGTGATGGAGAATCTACTGAAAACGATAGAACTGTGGTTGGAAGTGCTTTACCGGACATGACCTATAATTTTTATGCAAACCTAAGTTTTAAGAGATTTGACTTGAATGCTAGTTTTAATGGGGTATCTGGGAATGAAATTTATGACCATACAGCCATGGGTAGTTTCTACAAAACGTTATTGAGTAAATCAAATAATACTACGGATATAGCCACTGAATTTCCTGAAGAGAGCATCATAAATGCCGCAGCGGTTTCAACACGTTATCTAAAAGATGGGTCTTACCTCCGTTTGAATAATTTAACAGTTGGATATTCATTTAATACGCAACCTATAGGCTGGCTTCAAGAATTGAGACTAACCTTTACCGGACAAAATTTATTTGTAATTACAGATTATGACGGCTATGACCCTGAGGTAAACACGGATAGTTCAACAGGTGGAATCCAATCCTTTGGCATTGATAAATTCGCCTATCCAAAAGCCAAAACCTTTGTGTTCGGCCTTAATCTTACATTTTAATAATAAAAATATAGAGATATGAAAAACAAGATAACAATGGTATTGTTGCTAAGCAGCTTACTATTAACTTGGAACTGTACAGATCTTGAAGAGAATATTTTGGATGAATCTTTGACTCCAAGTACCGAAGGAATTGATGAAGCGGTGGCTGCATTAGCCCCTGTGTATGCACAAGCGCAGGATGATATTTGGAGACATACGAAATATTTTGCCATGCAGGAAATTTCTACTGATGAAGCCATATTGCCTTATAGAGGTGGTACTGACTGGGGTGATGGTGGTAAATTTTCCGATTTATATTTACATGTTCCTACCCCAGGTAATGCCATCATGAGCGATGTTTGGAATGGAGTCACAAAACATATAGCCGCAGCAGTTAGTGCAATTTCTGTATTAGAAATTTTGGCAGAATCTGATCCTCAATCTGCTATCTATTTAGCAGAGTCAAGAGCAATGAGAGCCCTTTACAACCATATATTGCTCGATGCATTTGGTTTGGTGTTTGTCAAAGATAGAATTGAAGATCAATCTGTAATACTTAGAGGAAGTGATGCAGTTGATTATTTAATAAGTGAATTGACAGATGTGGAAGGAAGCGTTGCTACAGTAACTCAGGTTGGTCCGGGAAGAATGACCAAAACAGGTGTTCAGGCACTATTGGCTAGAATTTATTTGAATGCTGCTGTTTATAGGGATCCTTACGGAACACCTGACTTTAGCACGGCTGATATGGATGCGGTTATTGAATATACCAACAAAGTAATTAGTTCTGGAGAACACGCACTTTCAGCTGAATATTTTGAAATATTTGATGATGAAAACCATACAAATAAAGAATTGATATTTGCTATTGATCAACGTGCTGATTTGGGTGGTCACAATCGGATGGCTTATTTCTCCATGTCGGGGGATTTTTATCCGCTTCCAGAATTTCCTAGTGCCAACGGTACTGATGGTCCCGCTATTACCCCTGATTTTTATCAAACATGGGTAGATGCAAATCCTGGAGTAGATCCTGCAGATGCTGATCCTCGATTCCATAAAGATAATTTAATCAATGAACCCGGATGTGTGAGTGCTGAAGATTTTGAAATTGACAGGGGTATTTATAGAGGGTTGTTGTATGGCCTACAGCATGACCAAGGTGGAGATCCATTTGAGAGATGTGAAGGTGATAAATATGTAGTAGATCTGGTTACCAATCGTAGATCTGACGTGGGTGCACCTGTTGACCATACCCTAGAAGTTGATTTTACCACTAATAGCTCTCATAGTGCTGGATATAGAGTAGAGAAATATGAATTTAGTAAAGAATCAAGTTCAGGTAGAAATGGAGGGCAAGCAGATTTGATTGTACTTCGTTATGCAGATATGTTTTTGATGCGTGCAGAGGCGCAATTGCGCAAAGGTGATGCTGCTAGTGCTCTAGCTGATGTAAATTTAGTGAGAGCATCAAGAACTGCTAGACATACGGCACCTGCCTTGGCTTCTATGGATCTTGATATCTTATATCGTGAGCGTGGATTTGAATTCTATTGGGAATTTCAAAGACGTACTGATATGATTCGTTTTGGAAAATATGAAGATCCCTATACAGCGAAAACAAATGCTGATCCCAAGAAACGTTTGTTCCCAATTCCACAGTCTGCTGTTGATGGAGCTTCTATTCTAGAAGGTTACTTGGTTCAGAATGACTCCTATTAATTAATATTTGGTTTGATTCAAGGCCTCTCCGCGCAGGATTAAAATCTTGTGCGGAGAGGTTTTTTTGTTATAGGATATTGAGCAGTTGTTCTTTGATCTTTTCCAGTTCCTCTTTCATATTTACAACTAACTTCTGCATAGCTGCATCGTTAGCCTTGGAGCCAATAGTATTTATTTCGCGGCCAATTTCTTGAGCAATAAAATTCAGTTTTTTTCCCATGGATTTTGGACCGTTTAGTATCTCTAAAAAATAGTCAAGGTGGCTGGCCAGCCGTACCTTTTCTTCACTGATATCGAGTTTTTCTATATAATAGATCAACTCTTGCTCCAACCTATTTATATCAATTTCTTCGCGCTGCACAAATTCATCGAGATTACCATTGATGCGGGATCGAATGCGTTCAACCCTCAATGGGTCTAATTCCAATACTTCATTTAGGTTATTTTGTATAGATTCGATATAGCTTTGAATATTTGTTGAGAGTATTTCACCCTCCATAGATCGGAATTCGTTGCAATTATCCAAAGCCTCTGAAATTACCGACAATAGGATCTCCCAGTCTTTTACCCTATCAGAATCATCTTCTTGATTGATGATAACCTCCGGGAACTGAATAGCCATTTTAAATACATCGCTGCTGTTAGAATTAACGCCATCAGAAAGTACTAGCAGTTTATCGTAATATTCACGAAACAGAGCTTCATTGATCTTTACCTTCGAAACCGTATTGCTTTTGTTCAAAAATTCAAAAGTCAAGCCCACTTTACCGCGTTCCAACTTTTCGCTTATCAAATTGCGCAATGGAATTTCCTTATCATTAAAGGCCTTTGGCAATCGGATATTGACATCCAAAAATTTAGAGTTGAGGGTTTTTATTTCTACACTGATGGCGTATTGGTCATCTTCAAAACGGGCCTGCCCGTATCCGGTCATTGATTTATTCATAAAATATTAATTCAATATTAGTTTTCTTTTGTACATCTGAATAGTATTCTCTAACCCATAATAAAGTGCATCACAAATAAGCGCATGCCCAATAGAGACTTCATCCAAAAACGGAATACATTCCTTTAAGTACCGCAAATTTTCAAGGCTTAGATCATGGCCAGCATTTATTCCTATGCCCAATTCTTTGGCCTTATTGGCTGCAGTTATAAAACAATGTATTGCAGATGCTTTATCTGTCGCGTAGCTGGCTGCATACGGCTCAGTGTATAATTCTATTCGGTCTGTACCATTGGATTTAGCCGCTTCGATGATTTTAAGATCTGGAGCTACAAATATGGATGTTCTGATCCCTTCATTTTTTAATTGTAGGATAACATCTTTCAGCAAATCTGCATTAGCTACTGTATCCCATCCTGCATTGGAGGTGATAGCATCAGGAGGATCTGGTACCAGAGTAGCTTGGTGCGGCTTTACTTTCTTCACCAAATCCATATAGCGTTTGTCCGGATATCCTTCAATGTTAAACTCGGTAGTTACGACTTGCTTCAAATCCAAAACATCATTATAGGTGATGTGTCTTTCGTCAGGTCTGGGGTGCACAGTAATTCCCTCAGCCCCAAATGCCTCACAATCCATGGCCACCTGTACTACATTGGGCATTTTGCCTCCTCGCGCATTGCGGAGAGTTGCAATCTTATTTATATTTACACTAAGCTTCGTCATACCTTTAATGGAAAATCAATAACTTTGCAGCAAGATAAGTATATTAATTATGAGTTTAAAAGAACAAATCGACGCCGATATAAAAAAGGCGATGCTCGAAAAGAACAAAGATGATTTACGAGCACTTCGTGCTATCAAATCTATGATCTTGTTGGCACAAACTGAAAAGGGTGCAGGCGAAGGAATTGGTGCTGATGCAGAGATGAAAATTTTACAAAAAGCTGCAAAACAACGCACAGACAGCATTGCGCTTTATACCCAACAAAACCGCTCTGACTTAGCAGAAACAGAGCAATCAGAACTAGACGTGATCAAAAGGTACTTACCGGAACAATTGTCTGAAGAGGAGCTTGCAAGCAAAGTGAGTGAAATAATTGCTAAAGTGAGTGCAAATTCCATGAAAGACATGGGCAAAGTAATGGGGATGGCATCTAAAGAATTGGCCGGAAAGGCCGATGGAAAAATGATTTCTCAAGTCGTCAAGCAACTTTTATCTTAGCAAAGTGAGTACGGCGGACATTGCCATATCGGTAATACTGTTGATAGGGGCATATAGTGGTTATAAGAAAGGCCTGATTCTAGAGTTGATCGGGATTGTGGCATTTGCCTTGGCCATCGTTGGGGGGTTTAAATTGCTACATGTCGGTATGGATTTTCTGTCAAAAATGTACGATGGATTTGGCAATTTCTTGCCTTTTGTAGCGTTTCTCGCTGTTTTTGTTTTGATTCTGATGTTGGTAAATCTCTTGGGTAAATTTATCAAAAGCGTAATTCATCTAACTCCATTTGGTTTGGTTGATAACCTCGGCGGGGCACTCATCGGGATTGCAAAAGGGGCACTCGCATTGAGTATTTTGCTTTGGGTAATGACGAGCCTGAATTTTAATCTTCCCGAGAGTTTCACAAAAAACTCCAGCATACTACCTGTGGTTTCTGGATTTGCAGGCCAAGCAAGTGATTTTGTATCCGCAATTTTTCCGTCCTTCAAGGATTTCATGAAAACATTGGAAGAATTATTTGATAGCTTCACTTCTTGATCTTACTTGTCGATAATTTCGATTCTTTCACTTACAACCTGGTTGATTATTTCCATCAATTAGATTTAGAAGTAAAAGTGTGTAGAAATAATACCCCGCTTCATGAATTGCAATCCGAGAAGTATAAAGCAGTAGTTTTTTCACCCGGTCCAGGCGTGCCAGAAAATGCTGGTAATCTCATGGAAATTTTAGGCTTTTATCATGATAAAATACCAGTATTGGGGATATGCCTTGGCCATCAGGCTATTGGAAAATTTTTTAGTGGAAATGTGGTAAAATCCCATAAACCCATGCACGGGAAAACATCAAATATAATCCACTTGGGCGACAAGATTTTTGATGGCATTCCCACAAACACGCAAGTAGTCAGGTATCATTCACTAATCTGCGAAAACCTGCCAGGCGATTTGGAGGTTTTGGCAAAAACGGATGAAGGAGAGGTCATGGCGATGAAGCATAAAACACTTCCAATTTATGGTTTGCAGTTTCATCCCGAGGCGCTCCTTACGGAATATGGGCTAGAAATATTAAGAAATTGGAAAAATATAAATTCCTTATCCAATTGAATTATTAATAAATAAAGTTTACTTTTCAATCAAAACGTTTGATTATCTAATATTATGCCATTTGAATTAAAGGAAGTTGGGAAGTATAAATACATCGAAGAAGGCTCCGGGCCAAATCTGGTGTTGCTTCATGGATTATTTGGTGCTTTGAGCAATTGGGATGATGTAATCAACAATTTCAGGGATCATTTCAAGATCATTATCCCGATGTTGCCCATTTATGATCTACCGTTTAGGAAGATCGGCCTGGATGCATTGGTCGATCATTTGGAAGGATTTGTTGACCTGATGAAACTCGACAATATGACCCTTATGGGTAATTCCTTGGGAGGTCACGTCGCTTTGATTTATACGCTGAGACGTCAGGAAACCGTTAGTAAAATGATATTGACTGGAAGTTCCGGTCTGTTTGAAAATGCCATGGGAGGCTCATATCCAAAACGCGGAAGTTACGAATATATCAAGGAGCGTGCAGAATATACATTTTACGATCCTAAGAGTATCACCGAAGAATACATCAGGGAAATATTTGAAACCACCAAGAGCATTGCTAAATGTTTAAACATTGTCGCCATCGCTAAATCAGCACAACGCCATAATATGGCCAATGAAATTTCAAACATTGAGGTGCCAACTTTGTTGATATGGGGATTGAACGATACGATTACGCCACCATTGGTGGCTCACGATTTTAACAGGTTGATCCCAAATTCGACATTGAGATTCATTGACAAATGTTGTCATGCGCCGATGATGGAGCAACCGGAAAAGTTCAATGAAATATTATGGGACTTTTTAGTACCTGAAAAAATAGAAACATGATTGCTGAAGAACTTATAAATCAGATGATCCCTGCGCTGAAGTACACCGATGCAGCTGAAAAGGCTATAATCTGGATGGAGGAGCTCAAGACCAATCAGCTTCCGGTCATCGACAAAAAGGCCTTTAAGGGTTTGGTTACCGAGGACATAATTCTTGATGGAAATAATCTAGACCGAAAAATTGGGGACCTCAAGCTCATTGCTGAACAGTGCTATGTTAATGAAGACCAGCATCTATTGGATCTGATCAGAGTAGCAAAGGAATGTGATTCTGAATTAGTAGCAATTGTCAACCATGACGGAGAATATCTGGGTGTTTCCAGAAATGAAGATACCTTGAAAGCTTTTGCCAGCACTCTTGCCGTGCAGGGCCAAGGCGGAATTCTTGTTTTGGAAATGAGATATATGGATTATTCTATGTCAGAAATTAGCCGTTTGATAGAATCAGATGATGCTAAGATATTAGGGGCATTTCTGAGTCAGTCGCCTGGCGACCCAAATTTTATATACCTCACGCTCAAGATCAACAAAGAAGACCTGACTACCGTTGTTGCCACTTTGGAAAGATTTAACTATAAAATAGCAGCAAAATTCCATGAAAGCAGCACCAAAGAAACAGAACGGGAAAGGCTGGACAACCTATTAAATTTCCTCGATATATAATCCCTTTCAGGATCATTTACATAAATTACATCATTATCTTTCAGGTTTAATATGAAAATAGCAATCCACGGAAAAGTATTTGCCGGGCATTCTATCCATGTAATCGAATATACCATTGGCCTTCTAAGGGAAAAGAAACATGAGATTTTTCTTTCACAGACATTTTATGATCAGGCCGAGGAAAATAACGTGGACGTAAAGGATTGTATGGCATATACCCCTGAATCAGCGTTTGATGATTTTGATTTTGTTATTAGCATAGGAGGGGATGGTACGCTGTTGGAAACTATAACGCATGTTGGCAAATCGGAAGTTCCCATTTTGGGTGTAAATACAGGCAGGCTTGGTTTTTTGGCTACAACCAATAAAGAAATGATAGCCGAAGCCATGGCATGCATAGAAACCAAAAGCTACACCCTTGATTCACGCATGTTGATAAAAATAGAATCCGAAGATGGCATTTTTGGTGATCTGAATTTTGGGTTGAATGAAGTGGCAGTATTAAAACAAGACACTTCTTCGATGATCACAGTCCATACCTATATCAATGATGAATTTTTAAATTCGTATTGGGCAGATGGCCTAATCATCGCCACGCCTACAGGATCGACTGGTTATTCACTGAGTTGCGGTGGTCCTGTTGTGATGCCACATTCCAATAACCTTATATTGACACCTGTCAGCCCGCATAACCTGAATGTTCGTCCGTTGATTGTTTCAGACTCATGTACGATCACGTTAGAAGTCGAGAGTAGGAGCAATTATTGTATGACTTCGTTAGACTCAAGATCTATCATTATTCCATCAGGATTGAAACTTCGAGTTTGTAAAGAAGCATTTGAAGCAAAATTGATAAAATTTGATGGGTATGGATTTGTGAACACTTTGCGCAAAAAATTGAATTGGGGACTGGATGTAAGGAACTAAATTGATGAAGACACGGCTATTCACATATTTCATTTTAATTCTATTTTCCATGCCATGGATAGCGCAGGGTCAGGACAAACGCCCTAAAACAGATTTGGGGTATCGCTCCAATATGGAGAGGTTCAAAGTTAAGAAAAAGGATTTTAAAAAAAATCGCTACTTATCCATAGGTGGTAGTTTCAATTTGCTCACCTATTTTGGCGACCTCGCCCCTGCTGAAAATTTTATTAGCACAGACATTAGTCAGATCAAGCTGGGGATAAGTGCATTTGCTCGATACCACTATAGGCCCAGAATGAGCTTAAAAGCAGAATTACTATATGGCAGATTGACAGGTGAAGATTATATTTCTGCTAATCCTCAAGGAGTGGAGTCGAGGGGCAGATACATCCGCAATTTGAGTTTTAGGAATGACATATTTGATTTTTCTTTGATGTCTCAGTTGTATTTTTTTAAGAATTACCTGAGTTTCCGTCAAAGGAAATCCTTCAATATTTACGTTAATGGTGGTATTAGTATTTTTTACCATGACCCAAAAGGTAAGGTGCCTGATTTCAAACCCAATAACGAACGATATCCCAACTCAGGTGAGTGGGTTTCTTTAAGACCATTGGGAACAGAGGGCCAATTTAGTCCATATTATGACAGAAGTCCATACAGCAATATTCAAATTTCCATACCCTTTGGGGGCGGGTTTTCCTTTAAGATTTCAGAGCAGTTGGATTTATCAGTGGAGGTAAACTATCGACTTCTTTTAACAGATTATATTGATGATGTCAGCGAAAAATATGTAGACCTCGGAGCATTGGAGGGCGATTTGGCCAAATCTATGTCTGATCGGTCTGCCGAAGAACTAGCCGTTAGCAATGGAAAAAACAGGGATTTATCCAGTACCACCAAGGTACAATATATTTCAAAATATGATGGGGACTTGTACACGGTAATTAAGGGTTATGGGCAGGAAACTGGTGCTAAAAGAGGAGGGCCAAGCAACGATACTTTTCTAGTTTCTAGTTTTAAAATTTCTTATATTCTAAATAAAACCCGTGGGCGTTAGAGTTTTATATATCCTTGTTTTCTGTAATCTGCTATCTGTAGATGCATTTTCACAGTATACAGAATTTAAGTATAAAAGAAAGAACCACTCCTCAGAAGCAGGATATTTAAGAGCAACAAAAGAAACTAAATATTTTAATGGTGGGATTGGGGTTCACATGCTAAACTACTTTGGGGATCTCTCGGCCAATGAAAACTACCTCAAAAACACCCTAAAATCCATGCGTCCCGGAGTTTCCGCATTTGTCAATTACCACCAATCCAGTCATTTATTTTTCAAAGGGGAATTGATGTATGGTAGAATTTTCAGTAATGATAATTTTTCAGACCCGTACGCTACTACAGTTGCAGCAAGAAAATATGTGCGCAATTTGAGCTTTAGAAATGATATGGTTGGTATCTCACTGATTAGCAATTTGAACTTGCTTCGCGATCCGTTTGAGTACTTTAAGCGTAGAAATTTTAATGTTTACTTATCGGCAGGACTATCTGTTCTTTACAGCAACCCTAAAGCAAAAGTTCCAGAAATGTCACGGGATGGGATTCCATTTGGCAATGCAGGTGATTGGGTGGCTCTAAGACCGCTTGGAACAGAAGGGCAAAATCACCCCGACTATGGCAATAAATATAGCCCCATCCAGCTTGGAATTCCCTTTGGAGGTGGCGTCAGAATTAGGCTCGGATATAAGATGGACCTGTACTTGGAGGCTTCTGCGGTATACTTTCTTTCTGATTATCTCGATGATGTAGGATCAGATTATGTGGATTTGGGAGTTCTGGATAGCGAGTTGGCACGGACATTGTCTGACAGATCACAGGAGACAACAGCAGTGATAAAAAATAAATTGAGAGATCAAAATATAATCAACAATTCTACAAGTGAATACACATACGAGTCTAAATACGATGGCCAATCATATACCGTTTATCACGGATTTGGCAATGACGGTGATGTAAGAGGAGGTAGTAAAAGTGACGTAATTACAATAACGTCCATTAAGTTTTCTTATATATTTGCCAATTGATCTATGCCATCTTGCGTTATAGTCGGACATTAAGCATTTATGATTTGAAATTGAAAATAATTTGTGTTTGTATCTTTCTGGCGATATCGAGCCATGGATTTGCACAGCGTTCTGAAATTGGCGTGGGCATAGGAGGTATTAATTATGCAGGGGATTTAATGCGTGGATATTCCATGGAAAACGTAAAGCCTGGAATCCTCGGGTTTTATAAACATAATTTTGATAATATTTTTAGCGTCAGGGCGAGTCTCACCGGTGGAATGATTAGTGGAACGGATAAAAATCCGATTGATCCATTCGCAGCAAATAGGCAAGCATCATTTCAATCAACCATTGTAGAGGCTGCTGCAATTTTAGAATATAATTTCTTAGATTATAAAGGTGAGCATTCACTTAATCGTTGGTCTCCCTATATGCTTGTGGGAATTGGTGGTTTTGGCTTTTTTGGTGGAGACCAAAATCTCAATGGAAGCAGTAACATACAGTTGGCCCTTCCTTTTGGAGGTGGTATAAAATATGCTCTAAACCCACAAATAAACCTTAATCTCGAAATAGGTATCCGATCTCTGTTTTTTGATCATTTAGATGGGTATTCTGATGGAGATATTGCCAATAAAAACTACCAATACGGCAATAAGTACGACAACGACTGGTACAATTTCGTTGGCTTTTCAATTAGCTATATTATCTGGGACGTTCCCTGTCCTTATGACTTTTATTAAAGTGTTGTAAATAAAACCTTTATAAAAAGAAAAAAAACCACCAACTTTGCACTCCATTTTGAAGCGACGATCTTTTATTGAATGAAGGACCTCATAGATATAAACCATTTGCCCAAACATATTGCCGTTATTATGGACGGAAATGGACGTTGGGCAAAAAAACAAGGTGCAAAAAGGATCTTTGGGCATAGAAATGCTGTGGAAGCCGTGCGGCAAACCACGGAAACGTGTGCAGAACTTGGTATTAAGCACCTAACTCTATATGCCTTTTCTACAGAAAATTGGAACAGGCCAAAATTGGAAGTACGTGGGTTGATGGAGCTTTTGGTATCAACGATCAAAAAAGAAACCTCCACGCTCACTAAGAATAATGTAAGGCTTACATCCATTGGGGATACTTCAGCACTGCCAAAAAACTGCCAGCAGGAATTGAAAGAAAGTATGGAGCTGACAAAGAATAACGATGGATTAAATTTGATTTTGGCCCTTAGTTATAGTGGCAGATGGGAGATTTTAAAGGCTGTTAAAGATTTGTTAAAAGATGTTAAAAATGATACAATAGGTTTTGAAGATGTCAATTATGATCTATTTTCGGACTATCTTTGTACTAAAAACATCCCTGATCCCGAACTGCTAATAAGAACAAGTGGGGAAATGAGGATCAGTAATTTTCTACTTTGGCAAATAGCCTACACTGAATTATACATTACGGATATTTTGTGGCCAGACTTCAGAAAAGAACATTTATACGAGGCAATAGTGGCTTATCAAAAAAGAGAAAGAAGGTTTGGAAAAGTTATTGAAAAGGAAATATAGCATATACGCAGGGCTCTTGACCTTCACATTGGTATTCCAACTTCTTGGATCTAATGCTTTTGGCCAGATCAAATTGGGGATGGGTAATAGTGCCAAACCCACTGTTGAAGACAACGACAAAGTTGCCCTAAGCTACGCTAACCCTCGCGAATATGAAATCGCAGATATATCCGTTACCGGCTTGGAAACAATTGATAAAAATGCCCTCATTTCCCTTTCCGGATTGAAAGTTGGTGACAAAATTAGGATTCCGAGCCAGACAACCAGTAATGCAATCAAGAAACTTTGGGATAGGGGAATTATAGGAAATGTCGCCCTATACATCAGTAAAGTAGAGGGGGATAAGGTTTCTCTAGTTTTAGAACTCACAGAAAGACCGAAGCTGACTAGAATCTTTTTGAAAGGTGTCAATAAGACCCAGGATACTGATATCAAAGAAAACCTCGATCTCATCAAAGGTAGAATTGTTTCAGATCCTGTATTGAAAAATGCCGAGCTTACCGTAAAGAATTATTTTGTTGATAAGGGTTTTTTGAATACGGAAGTGAAAATTGAGCAACAAAAAGATACCATCATCACTAATGGTGTAATGCTCAATATCTTAGTAGATAAAAAATCCAAAGTGCGCATCAACCGCGTTTCTTTTGAAGGCAATGAAGATATCGTAGATGATAAACTCAGATCTAAGTTTAAAAAGACTAACGAGAAATTACGCTTTGATGTCTTTAAAGATGGTTTTAAAACCATGAAAAACACCACCCCAAAAAGTGCTTGGAAATTTCTTACCAAATCTCACGAAGTCACAAAAGAAGATATAAAAAACTATTTTGGTGAAAGTATAAACGTCAATTTCTTCAAGTCATCAAAGTTTAAAAAAGATGAGTTCAAGACTGATAAAAACGGCTTGATTACTTACTACAATTCCAAGGGGTATCGGGATGCCAGAATCATCTCAGATTCCATATACGATGCTGGGGCCAATGAAATCAACATTAATATTAAAGTAGAAGAAGGCGAGAAATACTATTTTGGAGACATTAAGTGGAGTGGAAATTTTGTATATAATGACAATATCTTAGATCAGGTACTTGGCGTTAAAAAGGGTGATGTCTATGACATGGAGCTGATTCAAAAGAAACTGACATTCAATCCTAATGGCGAAGACATCAGCTCTCTTTACATGGATTATGGATACTTATTTTTCAATGTAAACCCGGTAGAGGTCAGGATCAACAATGATTCTATTGATTTGGAAATGCGAGTTTATGAAGGTGATCAGGCACGGATCAATAAGGTGATTATCACCGGTAACGACAGAACAAATGACCATGTAATCCGTCGTGAGATCAGGACACTTCCCGGTCAGTTTTTTAACAGGTCTTTGCTGATCAGGACACAGCGCGAACTTTCGCAGCTAGGCTATTTTGACCCCGAGCAAATAGGAATAAGCCCCGTGCCAAATCCTGCAGATGGAACTGTTGATATAGAATATTCTCTCGTAGAAAAACCATCTGATCAGGTAGAACTTTCAGGGGGTTGGGGAGGTTATTATGGATTTGTGGGTACTGTAGGGCTAGTTTTCAACAATTTCTCTTTGAGGAATATCACCAATTTTAAGGCATGGAAACCACTCCCTGTGGGAGACGGACAGCGTCTGTCTCTGCGCGTACAAGCCAACGGGAGAATATATCAGAACTATTCCATCACCTTTACAGAACCATGGCTAGGGGGCAAAAAGCCTAACTCGTTGACCATTGGTGCAAACCGCTCCGTAATCCGAAATACCAATTACTATACGCAGCAAGAATATGGCTCTATGATCATGAATACCTTAAGTGCTGGATTGGGAAGAAGGCTGAAATGGCCTGATGATTATTTTACCATGTCCAACACCTTCTCCTTCTCCCATTATATATTTGATGATTATCAATCGACCGGAAATAACCAAATTGGATTTAGTACTGGTGTGGCCCGCAATTTGAAATATAACCTTACTATAGCGCGTAACAGTATTGACAACCCAATGTTTCCAAGAGCAGGATCTTCGATTTCATTAAGTTTGGACTTGACACCTCCATATTCACTATTTAGAGATGCTTCATATTACGACGATGCAGAACCGGAAAAGCTGTATGGCTGGATAGAATATCACAAATGGATGTTTGATGCCAAGTATTTCCAGAAGGTAATAGGCAATCTGGTTTTCAGTGCTCGTGCCCATTTTGGATTTATAGGAACGTATTCTGACTATGCTCCCACCGGGCCTTTTGACCGTTTCCAAATGGGAGGTAGTGGTTTGTCGGGAGCAAACAATTACATCGTTGGGTACGATCTGATAGCACTACGAGGATATGAGGACAATCAAATAACACCACCAGGCTATGGCAGATTTTTATCAACAGATTATGGCTTGAATGGTGGTGTGGCTTACGATAAATTTGTTTTTGAATTGAGGTATCCATTATCCATGGCGGCATCTTCTACCATCTATGTATTGGGATTTGCAGAAGCCGGAAACAATTTCCATACATTGAAAGAATTCGATCCATTTGATAATTATAGATCTGCCGGTATTGGTGCACGGATCTTTATGCCGGCGTTTGGTTTGCTGGGTATTGACTGGGGGTATGGGTTTGACGAAGTACCGGGAACAAATAAGCCAAGTGGTGGCCAGTTCCATTTCTCAATTGGGCAACAATTCAGGTAATATTTAGGAATGACAAAATTTATTTTATTTTTGCCGTTATTCTTTGGTCTGACTTTTGCAGCGGAAGCTCAAAAATTCGGATATATCGATTCTGATTATATTCTAGCTCAAATGCCGGAATATAAAGAAGCGCAAGCTGAAATTGATCAATTGTCGACAACTTGGCAAAAGGAAATTCAGCAAATGTATCAAGAGATAGAG
Source organism: Bacteroidia bacterium (assembly GCA_030426345.1). Taxonomy (GTDB): domain Bacteria; phylum Bacteroidota; class Bacteroidia; order Cytophagales; family Cyclobacteriaceae; genus JAAUQL01. The sequence goes on along the minus strand of JAUHYU010000009.1, from coordinate 26,654 downwards.
GGGATGTATAATGAGTTGCAGGCCGAGGAGGTATTGCTCACTCAGGAAATGAAAGATGAGCGGATGAAGGCCATTAAGACAAAGGAAGAAGAAGTAAAGGAATACAATACTCAGGTATTTGGCTATGAAGGTTTATTTTTCCTAAAGAAAAAAGAATTGGTAAAACCAGTGTTGGAAAGTGTGTTTGAAGCGACAGAAAAAGTATGTAAGGCACACAGGTTACAATTTATGTTTGATAAATCTACCGACATGGTGATGATATATACAGATCCTAAGCATGACTATACCGACTATGTGTTGGAGGAATTGGGATATGGAGATGAAAATGATACTATAAAATAAATAAGTAATCAATTAATTTAAATTTATATGAAAACTAGATGGATTTTTATGCTTGCGCTTTTAGCAACGACTATGTCAGTAAAGGCGCAAGATGCCGGTCTTAAGATCGGATACACAAATGCAGAGTATATTTTGAGCAATATGCCAGAATCAAAACAAATTGAGTCTGATCTCAAAACTTATCAGCAACAACTGTCCACACAAATGGAGGCTAAGGGCAAAGATTTTCAAACCAAAGTAGCTGATTATCGACAAAATATGGAGAACATGATTCCTGAAGTTCGTGCGGACAAAGAACAGGAATTACAAACTTTGCAACAGTCCATTCAGAAATTTGAACAAGACGCTCAAGCCTCACTGCAACGCAAGCAAGGTGAATTACTACAACCTGCATATGACAAAATCCAAAAGGCTATAGACGAAGTGGCCAAAGCCAACGGATATACACATATACTCAACTCTGGTCAGCCTGAGGTAGGTCTGAATATTATCCTATATGCAAAAGAGGAATACAACATCTCTGATCTTGTGTTCAAGCAATTGGGAATAGAGCCTCCTGCTAAAGAAGCACCAGCTAAATAAGGTATAAAAAGCCTCAAAATTCCATGAAACCTCTGCGATATCCGCTGAGGTTTTTTTATTTTGAACCATGATAATTCCTCAGTTTTTAAAATCGGGTGATAAGGTTGGCATAGTTGCCACAGCAAAAAAAGTGCATAAAACCCATACCCTTGAGGGAATTGAGGTGCTAAAGGGCTGGGGGCTGGAAGTCAAAGTAGGAGAATATGTTTTTGCTTCCCACCATCAATTTGCTGGTACAGACGAGGAGCGCAAGGAAGATCTTCAGCGCATGATAGACAACCCTGAGATAAAGGCGATATTCATGGTGCGAGGCGGCTACGGATCTACAAGGATTATCGATGCCATGGATTTTAGACCACTTTTCACCAACCCAAAATGGATTTGTGGATTTAGCGACGTTACAGCATTTCATTTACATCTTTTTAATCTCGGTATCGCTAGTATTCATTCACCTATGCCTTCGTTTTTTTATGCACTGAAACCAACCTCATTGCAATGGCTGCATGATTTGGTTTTTGGTAAAGAAATGTCTCATACCATCGAGAGCCATTCTCTAAATCGGTATGGCGTTGCCACAGGAAAAATCACAGGAGGAAATTTGTCTATAATTTGTCACACCATAGGCACCACCTCTCATATTGATACCGAAGACCAGATATTGTTTTTGGAGGATGTTGGGGAAAACCTCTATCACCTTGACCGAATGATGGTACAACTTAAGCGAGCTGGATTGTTGGAGAATTTGGCAGGCCTGATCATAGGCCAGTTTTCAGAAATGAAAGACAATGAAGATAGTTTTGGTGCTGATGCGAATGAAATTATTCATAGCCATGTCGAAGAGTTTGATTATCCCCTAGCGTTCAATTATCCCATTGGACATGCCAAAGAAAATTATGCTATTACAGTAGGAATGAAAGCTAAGTTAAGTGTGGAAAGAGCAGGTTGCAAACTAGAATTATATAAAAAATAAGCCTCCAATCAATCCAGCTAGAATGATAAATGGTGGCGGGACTTTTGTAAACATAAGCAATAAAAAGGTAGAAATAATCATCACCATATTGATGAAATCAGGCTCTAGTGGCTGAAAAAGCAAAAACGCCGCAGCGATTACCATACCCGCGCTCGCTGCGTTTATCCCTTCCAACGAAGCACGAACGATCCTGTACTTTTTTAGTTGCTCCCAAAAACGGATCACAAAAAATATAAAAAATGTGCCAGGTAGAAATATGCCAATTGTAGCAGCTAAGCTACCCAATATTTTACCTAAGACACCATATTCGCGCATTGATAATGCGCCAATATAGGAGGTAAAGGAAAATACGGGACCAGGCACAGCCTGTACCAAAGCGTACCCGGTAAGGAATTCTTCCGAGGTAAGGTAATTTTTAAATTCGACAAACTCAGTATATAACAGCGGAATCAATACCTGTCCTCCACCAAATATCAGGCTACCATTCCTATAAAAATTTTCCAATAAGCGAATAGGTAAGGCTCTTGTAAAATGTCCAATTACTGCTATAAAAACAAAAAATGCTCCCCACAAGATAAAATTGAACCAATTGATTTTCAGCTTTTTGTCCGGTTCTACTGGCTGTTCGGTGAATTTGATGGCAGTCAGCGCGCCACTACCTAGAAGTAGTACAGGAAAGATATATGGTGATTTGAGCATAAAAGATAAAACAGCAGAAATCATCATGATCGCTCCGGCCTCGTAAGATTTTACGATCTTAGTGCTAATAACATACGCCGCATACGTGACAAATCCAACTGCCATAGGTTGAATAAACTTTGTGAACTCCACAGATTTGCCTACTTCATTGAAATGCGAGATGAAAATCCCAATGGTGGTCATGATACAAAAAGCTGGGATCAACCATACCATCAAGGTAAGATAAGCCAGAATCGGCCCACCTATTTTATACCCAATGGCAGTCAAAGTTTGTGTGGATGTAGGCCCTGGAAGTATTTGACACAAGGCATTTAGCTCCATCAATTCTTCTTCTGTCAAGTAGCCTCGTTCATTTACCATCCTTTTGAGCATCATGGCAAGATGTGCCGATGGTCCTCCAAATGCGCCAATAGCTACGACAAATACGTCCCTCAAAAAAATAAAATATCTGATGCGTTTAACCAATAGTATATTTTTATACGATCTATTATACTTTATTGAAAGTAAAAAAAAATAATTTCAAATTGCGGTTTTGAACAACAAAGAGAAAATAGAATTGAAATAGTTTTCTCTAATTTTAATAATTTAAGCCATCTCTATAGAATTATTTCAATTACAAGCAATTGACATGAAGGGTGGATCGTGCACAGAAAAACTGGTTCGTCTTGTTGGTTTTGTTCAGAAATTGAGCCTCCTCTCGGATGTACTTGCTTCCCTTTCAAACTATAAATAAAGTTGTCGCGAAACAGGGTTGCAACATAGAAAATAGATGGATATTTACGAATGCATTTTATGTTATAAAATGCCAGTTAAAGAAGGGTATATTTACATAACATATTGCATATTTGCATCTATTCATGCATATAAATATCTGACAAACAGATTGTTGAGGTTAATTTATTTGAAGTTACTTTAATTGGAATTTTTAACCAATAACTTTAACAAAATCAAGAACTTTTATATTCATGGTTTATAAAAGCCCTTTTCTTATATATTTGTAATGATTTAATTGTTGCTCAATGACTAGTGAGGAAAAAAAGGCATTTTTACTTCTTAAATCAGTGATTTTTCACTACCACGGACTGGATGAGGATGAACAAAAAATTCTGGAAGCCACCGCAAAAAAATACGATGCAGAGGAGGAATTGAAATGGGCAAATGAGTTCATAGCCAATGACTACATCTCTGCTTTTGAAAGGGCAAGGGAATTTCTAAACAAGGTTATTGGAAGGCTTAGTAAGGCCAAGAGGTTGAGTTATCTTGATATGGTCTGGCGGGCAAACAACCAAAAAGGATACATTACGGAAATGGAGGCGACGGCCATGCTTAAACTAGCAAAAGATTGGAATGTAGAGGATGAATTAATTGAAATGGTAAAAAAATAAAAAATTATAAATGACATAAAAAAAGGACTCTATAGAGTCCTTTTTTTATGTCATTTATAATTATCTACTATTGAACTACACCTTCTAAAACATCTTTCATGGCCACTCTAGTTCCATCCTTATATGGTACAATCCAAGCATCATTTACGCCCATTTCTCTTAAATATTTCTTAAAAGTATCTGACTCCCAATAATCCTTGAAAATTCCTAATGTGATTTTTTGAACCCCATCGGCATCTGTTTCACCACCAAAATTTTCGTTGTTTTCAAAATATTTCGAGAGATCCTTATTCCTAAAGGCTCCAATTTGTACTTTAAATACTACACCATCTTGGCTCACAGCCGATCCGGCAGGTTGGTTTTCTGTATCTTGTTTTGCTTTGGCAATTGCTTTTTTTGCAGCATTTACCTGTGCTTCCATTCTTCTATTTTGATCAGTAAGCTCCGCAATTTTGGCATCCTTCTCTCCCATAGAAGATTGAAGACTGGATAGCTGTCCTTGAACACTGCTTACTTCGGACTTGAGAGATGAATTCTCATCATACATCCTTTTGAATTGTTCGGGGGAAGTTTTTTTGAGTTTTTTCTTCCATTCCTTGGCTTCTTTTTTGGTGAGTTGAGCAGTGGCTACATTTGCCGCTGATACACAAAACACTAATGTAATTATCAAAGCGAGGTTTTTCATTTCAGTCGTTTTTGTTTAAAACTATTTTTGATTTGTTCGAAAGTACCTAAATAATTTTACAAATACCAAACAGAAAATTGTACTATTTTAAGCCTAAAAGCACATAGTAGCCAATAAATGCAATATTTCTTGTGGAAAATTGACTTTCTGCTGACAGTCTACTTATACCCAATCCACACAGCAAGCATTAATGCAACGGAACCAATGACCCAAAACTTTACCATTAATGGGAAAATAAACCTAAACCACCTATCATAGGGAATACCTGCTATTCCAATAATCCCCATTAACACAGCATTGGTTGGTACGATCATATTTGTAAACCCATCTCCAAATTGATAAGCCAAGACAGCTATTTGTCTGCTTACCCCTGTGAGATCTGCAATCGGAGACATGAGTGGCATTGTAACATAGGCCTGTCCACTGCCTGAAGGTATAAAAAAATTTAACACACTTTGAAAACCAAACATCCCAATCGAGGCTAGCTCTGGCCCCATTTTTTGTAATGGAATTGCCATGGCATTTACTATTGTATCCAACACTTGCCCTTCTTCTAGTAGTAGCGCAATTGATCTGGCAAACCCTATCAACAACGCGGTAAGTGTCAGCTCACTAGCACCTACTCCAAAATCCTTAGCTGCTTTGCTTGGGGAAGTTCTGCTGACCAAAACTACAATAATTGTTAGACCAAAGAATATTGCTCCAAGCTCAGTCAGGTACCAATGCCAATAGGAAATGCCAAAAATAATTAATCCCAAAGCCAACAAAACGAGAATTAATATGAACCAATGCAGTTTGGTCAAAAGGGGATACGATGTTATAGGATTGTTCTTAATATCATTCTCATCAGGCCTAAAGCCTTTGGAAGGATTCATTTGCACCCCAAGAGCATACTTTTGTACGTGGTGCCATCCGACAAGAAAAAAAGGAATGAATAAAATCAGCCTGTACAAAATACCCGATGTAGGAGTTACTCCTGCTATTTCTTGAGCAATCATTACTGTAAATGGATTGATGGCTGCCACTCCATAACCAACTCCGTAGCCAACGACCATGATTCCGACTGCAGTAACTCTGTCCATTTGTAAGCCAAGACATAACGCAATTAGCACCGTAATAAAGGGCAAATATTCCTCAGCCATACCAAGGGTGCTGGAGCCAATTGCAAATACCAACATAGATACTACAATGAGTATCTGCGGTTTATCACCAAACCGCTCTAACATTTTGCCTAAAAATGCATCAATGGTACCAGTAGCTCTAATTACAGAAAGTGCCCCACCGATAATAAAAATAAAAAATATGATCCCTTGGCTATCTGCAAATGCTTTGGGCAGGACGGTAAACAAACTCCACACGCTCAGTAAGGACTTTTCAGGAAATTTTTCATAGCTGTTGGGCACCACTACAGATCTTCCCTCGGCATTTTCTATGGTTTCAAACTTCCCTTGAGGTAGCGCGTAGGTCAAAAGCAACGCAAAAACCATCATACCAAAGAGTAAAACTAGTGTGTGCGGAACTTTTAATTTCATATTATGTTAATTGAGAATGGCAGAAACAACGGCATCCAGCCTTGAGAATGTAAGGATTTTGATAGCATAACGGGACATATCCAATCCCTTGGTATTGTATTCAGAAATATATATTTGCTCGAAGCCAAGCTTTTCAGCCTCCATAATTCTATTTTCGATGCGATTGACTGCGCGAATTTCGCCACCAAGGCCAACTTCTCCGGCAAAGCACGATTTTTTTGGAATAGGAACTTCCTCTAACGAGGAAACAATTGCCACGGCCACGGCTAGGTCTATCGCCGGATCATCTATGCGCAAACCACCGGCAATATTTAGAAAAACATCATGCATGCCAAGGCGATGTCCCCCTCTTTTTTCTAATACGGCCAAAAGCATATTAAGCCTTTTGGAATCAAATCCTGTGGAACTTCGCTGTGGAGTACCATAGGCTGCGGGTGTGACCAATGATTGGATTTCTATCAACAATGGACGGTTCCCTTCCAATGACGCTCCAATGGAAATCCCACTCAATCCATCCTCCCTCTGTGAAATCAATATCTCTGAAGGATTAGAAACTTGTCTCAATCCATTGTTTTGCATTTCATAAATCCCCAGCTCTGAGGTGGACCCAAACCTGTTTTTTGTTGTTCGCAAAATACGATAGCTAAGATGTCTGTCTCCTTCAAATTGAATGACAGTATCAACCATATGTTCCAATATTTTTGGTCCTGCAAGCGAGCCTTCTTTAGTGATGTGCCCGATGAGGAAAACCGGAGTATTGGTTTGCTTGGCAAATTTCATCAATTCGCCCGCACACTGGCGCACTTGTGAAACACTCCCGGTAGCTGCCTCCACTTTGTCAGTAAAAATAGTTTGGATAGAATCTATGATCAAAATGGATGGAGAAAGTTGTTTGATCTGGTCAAATATCAGATTCAAATTAGTCTCTGTCAATATAAAAAGAGAGGGTGACTGTTTGCCGATTCGCTGTGCCCGCATCTTGATCTGTTGCTTGCTCTCTTCCCCAGAAACATACAGGGTTTTTACAGATGGAAGCTGTAAGGCGATTTGCAGCATCAAGGTTGACTTACCAATTCCCGGCTCCCCACCGATCAAAATTAGTGAACCACCCACCAAGCCTCCTCCCAATACCCTGTCTAACTCCTTATCGTTGGTGGGAATTCGTTGCTCACTTGATACCTCAATGCTTTCTAATGATTCAGGCTTTGATTTTGTACTTTTCTTGGCGGTTGTATCCTTCCAATCTTCATCTTGAGCTGAAGTAACAACTTCCTCTACAAAGGTATTCCACTCATTGCAGCCAGGACATTTTCCTAGCCATTTTGGCGATTGTGTGCCACAGTTTTGACAAAAGAAAGCTGTTTTGGTCTTTGCCATTTTAAGGTTGATAAAGAGGTTTATTTATAAAAGGAATTAATGCCAGAATAATCGCATGGCGATAATATTCTACACGATCTATTACATTATTGGTCAAGATACCAACTGCACCATTTCCTTGTTTGGAATTATTCCTGCGAAAAACCAAGTCGTCTGCATGGCCTAACTCAACGCCCTGATGAATCAGGTCTACGATCTTCTGAGGTAATGTAAAAGTTGAAGTTTGTGCTTTCCCTACGTTGCAGTTGCTATAAATAACGATCCATGCAAAGGCTTCCATTTCTTCGTCCCGGGTTTGAATTCCTCCTTCTATGCCAACATAAAAGTCTCCATCTGGAAATAATTTCTTGAGATTTTCTGCTCTATTTTTTGCACCCAAAAGTGTTTCTGCATTAGTCATGGGTTGGTCTCCTACACCAGAGGAAGCTGATTTTCCAATAAATTTGAAGTTAGATATATTTCCAAAAACTTCCTTAAACCCAATTCTAGTGCATTCGATCTTAACCGGATTTTCAGATCCTATGTAAACTTTTTTTAACATAAAAACATGACTTTGCTACAAGGTTTGTCAAAAATCATTAAACAAGGGTAATTTAAATTCGCCTAAAATTAACTCAAAAAAAAATAAACTATACATCTATTCTAATTTTCACATTAACTTTATATTCATGGATTTTCGAGGCTTTTTTACACAAAAACGGAGGACTCCTTGATAGGCGCTACGGCATTTGATTTATAGCTTGGCTGCGTTTATGTATTTTCAAAGAAGACTCTAATTATACATTTGGAAAATGAAATTCGCTCCTGTGCAATTCGGCAGATGTTATTATCGTTTTTGAATTAAATAAACAAAAGCTTTAAACTTACAGTTCGTGTTGTTGTTACAGTCATAACCGATAAAATATCTATATTGGTAACTTTATCTAGTCTATTCATGAAAAAAATTATTGTAATCATATTTCTAACTGCCTTTATTATTTCTTGCTCTAGGCCGCCAGCTCAACCATGGCAACCAACAAAACCGAAAAAACACAGAACAAAGTAGCCTAAATTCCATGCAGGAAAATACCGTTACATCTCTTACCAAAATACTTGATATCCGCTTTCCGATTATATTGGCGCCGATGTTTTTGGTATCCAACGCCCGGATGGTAATCGAAGCAACCCGAGCCGGTATCACCGGAGCTATTCCGGCACTGAACTACCGCACAGACAATGAGTTTAGGGTAGTCTTGGCAGCATTAAAGGAAAAATGTGAAGGGCCTTTCGGAATCAATTTGATTGCTAATAAATCTAATATCAGGCTAAAGCAGCAGCTAGAAATTTGTCTGGAACATCGTGTGGATTATGTAATTACCTCTCTAGGAAACCCAGCGCAAATTATTGAAAAATGTCATGAAAAGGACATTAAGGTATTCTGTGATGTAGTCGATGAAATTTACGGAGAGAAGGTTTCCAAACTTCAGCCCGATGGACTTATTGCTGTTAATCAAGATGCCGGTGGCCATGCCGGAAACCTAAGCAGCAAGGAACTTATCAATAGACTTCGGTCTGTATCAGATTTGCCTATTATTTCTGCTGGAGGAGTGGGAAATGACAAACAGCTCATGGAAAAATTAAATGAAGGTGCATGTGGTCTCTCGATAGGTAGTCCATTTATTGCCACAGAAGAGTCGCCAGTTTCCAAGGAATATAAGCAGGCTTGTATTCAATATTCAGCAGAGGACATCGTGATGACTACGAAACTCAGCGGCTCTCCATGCACTGTCATTAATACTCCATATGTGCAAAAAACTGGCACCAAACAAACTGCACTAGAGGCGTTTCTCAACAAAAATCGGAGGTTTAAAAAATTAGCCAAAATGTTGACCTTTTATAAAGGCATGAAGTCGTTAAAAAAGGCAGCTTTTAGTTCGACGTATCAGAGTGTGTGGTGTGCTGGCCCATCCATCGAATATGTTTATGAAATTTTACCTATTAAAAAAGTTGTGGAAAATTTAGTGCTAGAGTATCAAAAACAATCGAATAAAATAATTTGATTTGTGGCCTAAAATAGTGTTCTACCGAAATGGGGCTAGTCTTTATTTATTGAGTAAAGTCCAAACCAATTCCGATTCAAATCCCTTCCCAATAAGATATCTGGCGATTTTATTTTTGAGGATAAAACTATCTTCACCAGACAGCTGGGATCGTTTCTTTTCTATCAAGAATAGTGCGGTTTGCTCATATTCATCATCCTGGATTTCTTTCATTGCCTGATCAACGCAATAGGGTGATATGTGCTTTTGTTTAAGTGCATAAATTATCTTGCGCCTTCCCCAATGCTTTAACCTGAACTTTCCGCTTGCAAATGTCTTGGCATACCGCTCTTCATTAATGAAATTTTCTGAGATTAATTCTGTTAGAATCTCTTCTACCTCATCTCGAAATAGGTCAAGGGCGTACAACTTGTCGCGAACCTCCTGATGCGTGCGCTCTTGGTATGCGCAATAATTTCCTGCCTTTAATTTGGCAGCTTTCATTATATCCTTTCTCATCTTTCATGCGGATGATCGTCCATAATATTGGATAAATGTTATAAAAAGCCTCTGAAATCCATGAGGAAAGAAAAAATCAATCAACAATTTCCGCTAGGGAAAGTAGGGATGAGCTGATCTTCAGTCCGCTAGCCTCAAGATTTTTTTTACTCACTTTAAACCCAAGTTTAGCGCCTTTCAATATAAAACTGATAGGAAACCCCATATTCACCAGATCATCTTCTGATACAAAAAGGGTGTTCTTTTTATCCGCACTTTCAAACATGCTTAGAATTTTATTTTTGTTCGATTTTGGTGCGTAGACCATTTGGCTGGCATTGGCATCACCAACACCAACTACATTGATAATTCGGATTTCTTTGCCAGAAAACATTTTTCCTGCAAAATTCTTCTTCACCTCATTGAGCACATTTTCACTTCCATATACACCGATAGTAAATTTATCCCCAACATTATTCCATTGAATATGTTTGGTGAAATTATACATAAAAAGAGAGTGCAATTTGTAGATATTGGATTGTGCATCGGCAGTGTGATACCCACCACAAAAAATTATAACAGTTGAAATCACTAAGATTGCCTTCTTACTCATGGTTTTAAAATACTTATCATGGAACTAAACAGGTTCACAAGGTAATTCAAAAATCATGGAGAAAAAGGGGATATTTTCGTATTTATTACATAAGAAAATAAATGCTAAAATTGGGTATCTGTAAGGTGCTTTTGTATTATTAAAATATAAAAGGGGTGCTTTCGTAGTGAAAGCACCCCTTCCTTTATAATCTATGCAATAGACTATATTTCTATTTGCTCCCCAATTTTATTGGTAAAAATATAGTCAGTGATTGCCAATGAAGAGTCCTGAATCAATGCTACTTTTTTATGATACTTAAAATACCACTTCACCTGCTTGGATATAATTCCTTTGGTGAAATAAGCGTGTAGGTAAGGATGCAAGCTGATCGTAATATGATTTTCATTTTGCTTGCTCAGCAAGTGATGCATATCCTGCTCAAGCTGATCTGCTATGAGAATGGAAGGTGCAATTTTTCCAGATCCGCCACATGAAGGGCAAATTTCGGTCGTCTTGATATTCATTTCAGGACGAACCCGCTGCCTGGTGATTTGCATCAGGCCAAATCTCGACAATGGAAGAATGGTAAATTTGGAGCGGTCATTCTTCATGAATTCCTTCATCTTATCATACAAAACGCGCTTGTTTTCCGCTTTTCGCATGTCGATAAAGTCGATCACGATGATACCTCCCATGTCACGTAACTGTAACTGACGGGCAACTTCTTTGGCTGCTTCCAGGTTTGTGGTAATAGCTGTATTCTCCTGGCTGGATTCTTCAGATGATTTATTACCAGAATTCACGTCAATCACATGCAATGCTTCTGTATGCTCAATGATGAGGTACCCACTTCCATTGGCCAAACTCACAGATTTCCCGAAAAGCGATTTCAATTGCTTTTCGATTCCATGGCTTTCAAATATTTTGGCCTTTCCTGAATAGCTTTTAATGATTTTTTCCTTATCCGGAGCAATTTCCTTGATAAACTCTTTGAGTTCATCGTACACTACTTTGTCATCGACAGTAACGCTGTCAAAAGACTCGTTGAGCACGTCACGCAACAAAGCAGACACACGGCTCATTTCGCCAATAATCTTATCCTTTGGATTTGCCTTTTTAAGCGCAATAACCCCTTGCTTCCATTTACCGACAAGGTTCCGGAGATCGCGATCCAATTCGGCCACGTCCTTCTTCTCTGCAACGGTACGGATAATCACACCAAAGTTGTCTGGCTTGATTGATGATATCAAACGCAACAATCTTTTGCGCTCATCACTGTTTGTTATTTTTTTGGAAATGCTGACTGCATTGGAAAAAGGAACAAGTATAATATACCTTCCTGCCAATGACAACTCACATGATAGTCGGGGCCCTTTTGTAGAAATAGGTTCCTTCACAACCTGAACCAGAATTTTCTGGCCTTTGGTCAAAACTTGGGTTATTTTACCAAGTTTATTAATATCCGGCTCGTTTCTAAACTTGCCAAGATCATATGAAGGATGTTTACCAGTTAATGCAAATTTTGTAAACTTATTTAGGGAGCTTATTTGAGGACCAAAATCCAGGTAATGCAAAAATGCATCTTTTTCATAGCCAATGTCAATAAAGGCTGCATTCAGTCCCGGAACAACTTTCTTAACTGTTCCTAAATATATATCACCAACGGTGAATTTATTTGCATTTTCCTCATTGTGAAATTCAATGAGTTTTTTATCTCTTAAAAGGGCTATGCGACATCCTTTGGGAGTTGAATTAATTACTAATTCACTACTCGACGCCATCTAATTTTGTTTAAGTTAAAAGCCCCCTGAAATCCATAAGAAGAAAATTATTTCTTCTTATGTCTGTTTTTTCTTAATCGCTTTTTCCTTTTGTGAGTGGCGATCTTGTGTCTTTTTCTTTTTTTACCGCAAGGCATAATTTCAAAAATTTCTATTTATCAAATCTTTTTAAATATTCTTTTGAAGCATCAACCAAATCTCCACTTATTCCCAACTCCAATACTTTTACAAAGTACGGTTTGGCCTCCTCTTTTCTACCAAGTTCATACAGGCAATATCCCATATAAAAATGCGCTTCCGGATTTTCTGGCTCCAACTGCATTAGATGCTCAAAGCGCTCTAAGGCCTTTTCCAATTGTCCGGATGTAATTGCCAAAACACCCAAATTGTAAATAGCCAAAGTATTGTTTGGATCCTTTTCCAGGACTTCCCTCAGCATCATTATTCCCTGCATTGGGTTAGCTCCTGCCACATAGGTCATTGCCAGTTTTGATTGAATGTCAAGTAATGAAGCGTCTTCTTCTAAAACACTTTTAAAATATCGCTGAACCTTACCAGCCATATACTTTCTCTTTGTTTGGTCAACTGCAAAATTAAAAGCCTCATAATATCCATCGCCGGCAATAATAAAATTTTCCTGTGATGGTGTTTCTATTGCTCTTACCTCTAAATATTTTGCCAAACTGTCTAATTTGCCGACTTTTTTATAGGCTTTTGCCAAAGAGTCCGCAAATATAAATCTTTTTTCCTGATTTTTAGCATTTTTGTATGAATCATAAAAATCATTTACCTTGGCAACCATAGAGTCTGGCATGTGGAATGCATGATTATGATCTTCTGAAGGAATGCTACTTTCTGCTGTTGCTTCAGCTGCGCCTGGCTCTACATCTTCATCCGAATTATTTACCACATACCGCGGAAGTAAATACAATAATACGGTAAAGATTATTACAAAAAGCCCTAAAAAAATTCTAGATTGTGTCATCAAATAGTTAAAGAAAACCTATGAGTTAACTTTCTTTACCTTCGAACTGTTTTTGATTTTTTCAATAAAAACCTTGGATGGTTTAAAACTGGGCACGAAATGCTCATCAATGACAATTGCAGTGTTTTTGGAGATATTCCGCGCTACTTTTTTTGCCCTTTTCTTATTTACAAAACTGCCAAATCCTCTCACATATATATTTTCGCCGGAAGCCATAGAATTTTTGACTACACTAAAGAAAGCTTCAACAGTTATTTGAACGTCGGCTTTGTCAATTCCGGTTTTGTCGGCGATTTGGGTTATAACCTCTGCTTTAGTCACTTTATTTATCTTTTAATTTATGTATGAATTCTATTGCGGTATTTTTGTGCCACAAATTTAAATGCTCGAATGACAATTAAAAATCAAAATGATAAAAATATCTGACACAGAGCAAATTATATAAAAATTGAAAAGTGATACAATTGTAAACGGGCTACTTATTTGGTACGACAAACACAAACGTGATTTGCCTTGGCGCAAAACGCTTGACCCGTACAAAATATGGATTTCTGAAATAATCCTACAACAAACCAGAGTGGATCAGGGGCTTCCATATTACACAAAATTTATCGACAAATACCCTACAGTTCATGATTTGGCAAGTGCTCCGATCGATGAAGTTCTTAGGTTATGGCAAGGATTGGGATATTACAGTAGGGCGAGAAACCTGCATCGTTGTGCAAAAATTGTTGTAGAAAATCTTGACGGGAATTTTCCAGCTGAGCGATCATCACTTCTGAAACTGCCAGGGGTTGGGCCGTATACCTCCGCTGCTATTGCTTCATTGGCATTTGGTAAAAGAGAAGCGGTGGTGGATGGAAATGTGATCCGTGTCATTGCGAGGCTTTATGGAATTAAGGAGGATATTTCGGAACAAAAAACCATAAATGGTATCAGGGCGATTGCAGATGAATTGATCCCATCAAAACGGCCAGATCTTTTCAATCAGGCGATCATGGAATTTGGGGCACTTTTTTGCACTCCAAACAGCCCCACGTGCGACTCATGTATTTTTATGGATATTTGTGACGCGCGTAGTTCGAGCATGGTTGCAAGCATTCCTTTCAAGTCTAAGAAAGTGAAGAAACGCTCTAGGTTTTTTAACTATTTGATCATCAATATTCAGGAAAAATACTATTTGCGCAAGCGAGGTGAAAAGGATATTTGGCAAGGCTTGTTTGAGTTTTATCTTTTGGAGACCCAATCTGACTTGCCGTTTGATCAATTGGATCTTCCGATTGGCCTAAGCCGCAATTCGCGTTTTTGGAAAATTACAGAAGAGTCCAAAACCTATAAGCATTTATTGACACATCAGACTATCTTTTGTAAATTTTATGAAATTAAGTTTACCCAAGAAATAGGATTAGACATGATGAATTGGGAAGAATATAGCTTATATTCAGAAGAAGAAATTGAGTTGCTACCCAAGTCTATTCTGATAGATAGGTATTTGGGAGAAAAAATAATTTGATTAGTTTTAAAAAACATTCCTAATTTTGTGAATAAAAAAGAAAAATGGCAGGAGTAAATAAAGTTATTTTGATTGGAAACCTAGGGTCTGACCCTGAGGTAAGGCATTTGAGCAATGGGTCTGTTGTGGCAAATTTTAATATCGCAACTTCCGAATCCTACACCAATAAAAATGGTGAGAAAGTGACACAAACAGAATGGCATCGCATAGAACTGTGGGAAGGTTTGGCCAAAGTTGCCGAGCAATATCTGAAAAAAGGCCAATCTGTATATATAGAAGGGAAATTGAAAACCGAGAACTGGCAGGATAGCGATGGGAACAACCGTACTACCACGCGGATAAGAGGAAATAACATGACAATGCTAGGCGGTAGAAATACGGATCCACACGAAGGAGGTGCACCACAGCAACAGTCTGCTCCCGATCCTGCGGCAGCCGCCCCTAAGAACGAAGCGCCATCGCCTTCTCCATCCTCTTCTGAGCAGGAAGTAGACGATTTGCCATTTTAATTAAAATAGAAATTGGAAATTAATATCGACGATCCCGATCCCGGCCCCTTACTTATTTCAATGATTTTACAGGAATCTTCGGTTCTCTTTTACGTGCTTAATGGATTCATACTACTATTGCTTTTGATTTTGTCGGGTTTGATTTCCGGTTCTGAAGTGGCCTTTTTCTCTTTAAACCAGAGAGAAGTCCACCTCTTGCAAAACGGCAATACACTTGAAAGAAAAATCCATAGCCTGCTGTCAAAACCAAAGAGATTGTTGGCAACCATCCTTATCCTCAACAATTTCATCAATATAGCTTTTGTGACACTCTCGACGTATATCACGTGGCAGATTACCGGTTCGCAAAGTGTAGAAAGTAAGATAGTTGCAATTCTAACTGTGATTATCACTTTTTTGATTGTGTATTTTGGTGAAGTAGTTCCAAAAGTCTATGCCAACCAAAAGAGTGTTGGATTTGCGAAAATGACTGTCCCACTTATCGATCTGGCATTTAAATTTTTCAAGCCGATTTCATGGGTTTTGACTACTTTTTCTCAGGTTTTGGAAAGCAAAATACAGAGAAAGGGATACAGCATGTCTGCAGATCACTTCAATCAAGCCCTAGAACTGACCACGAACGAGGAAACTCCGGAAGAGGAAAAAGGTATTCTAAAAGGCATTGTGAATTTCGGCCAGCTTAATTCAAAACAGGTGATGCGCTCCAGGGTAGATATCACTGCGTTGGATTCGGAATTGGATTTCCATGAGTTGATGGATAAAATCAATAAATGTGGATATTCCAGAATTCCAATTTATAAAGAAACCGTCGATAGCATTGAAGGAATTTTATACAGTAAAGACTTGCTTCCCCATCTGAACAAAAAGGAAAGCTTTAAATGGCAAGAGCTTGTACGGCCTCCATTTTTTGTTCCTGAAACAAAAAAAATAGATACGCTGCTCAAGGATTTTCAGGAAAAACGGGTGCACATGGCCATCGTGGTAGATGAATATGGTGGCACATCAGGCCTAGTGACGTTGGAAGATGTGATTGAAGAAATAGTGGGTGAAATCCATGATGAGTCTGATGAGGATGAAATTTACTTTCATAAAATAGATGCCCATACTTACGTATTCGAAGGAAAGACAACGCTGATTGATTTTTGCAAAGTTATAGGCGAAGAGTCATCTACCTTTGAAAAAGTAAAAGGTGAAAGTGAATCGCTTGGTGGATTGATCTTGGAGCTACACAGTAAGCTGCCCGGCACAGGAGAAGTTATTAATTTTGAAAAGTTTGCATTCAACATAATGGCAGTGGACCAAAAACGGATCAAAAAAATCAAAGTGACAATTAAATAATATCAGTCATGAGAATAGGTATGTTTTGCATGGGATTAGCAATGTTGATGATGGCAGCGTGCAAGACGGATTTTATGCCAAAGCCGAAGGGCTACAACAGGATCGTACTTCCCGAAAATCAATATCAGGCGATGCCTGATTCATTTCCCTATCAGTTTGAATATTCCACACATGCAAAAATCTTGAAAGATTCGAGTTGGATTGCTGAGCCATACTGGATAGATCTATATTATCCTGATTTTAAGGCGTCCATCGAATTGTCGTATAAGCCCGTGAAAAATGACCAACAATTGCTGAAGGAATATCTGGCCACTTCTTACAAATTGACATCAAAACATCAGGTAAAAGCGTATGCAATTGACGAAGCTGTAATTCAGACAGAAACTGGAAAAACCGCCGTCATTGCGGAGTTGAGCGGTGAGGTGCCGAGCCAATACCAGTTTTTTTCTACCGATTCAGTAAATCATTTTCTGCGTGGAGCACTCTACTTCAATACCGCCACGAAAAACGATTCTCTCGCCCCAGTCATCGCTTTTGTACGCGACGACATCGTTCACTTGCTGAACACCCTTGAGTGGCATGAAATTCCAAAAGCAAAGTAATTAATGTCAAGGTTCTTTGACACCAAAATAGAATTCTTAAAAGGTGTAGGGCCCACCAAAGCCGAACTGCTCAACAAGGAACTTAAGATATTTTCCTTTGGCGACCTCCTCCAACATTATCCCTTTAGATACGAAGACAGGACAAAAGTATATCAAATCCATGAAATAACCGGTTCGATGACCAACATTCAACTCAGGGGCTGCTTGCGAGATATGCGAATGATTGGCGAAGGGAGAAAGAAAAGACTCGTTGCCCATTTGGTGGATGATACTGGGGAAATCGAGTTGGTTTGGTTCAAGGGAGCTTCGTGGATGCAAAAAAACATCAAAGTCGGTGCAGTGTATTTGGTATTTGGCAAACCGACCTATTTCAACGGAAAATATAATATCGCCCATCCAGAAATGGACCCGGCAACGGAGGGAAATCAACGTCCTTCTTATTTGCACCCGATTTACCCGTCAACAGAAAAGTTACGCGCCAGATATCTCGACAGCAAAGGAATTTCCAAGCTTCAAAAAAACCTGTTGATAGAAGGCTACAAGCTCATCAACGAAAGCTTGTCGCAACAACTCGTAGAGTGGCATCAGCTAATTTCCAAAAAGGAAGCTCTAAAAAGTATCCATTTTCCATCAGATCAGAATGTACTGCGCAAGGCACAATACCGGCTCAAATTTGAGGAATTCTTCTATTTGCAGCTTCGGCTGATCAAACTGAAATTGACCAGAGTAGAAAAGTTCAAGGGCCAGGTCTTTGATTCCACCACGATCCTCACGGATTTTTATAACAATCATTTACCTTTCGAACTAACCAATGCCCAGAAGAAGGTAATCCGCGAGATTTATCATGACCTCAAATCCGGAAAGCAAATGAACCGACTCATTCAAGGCGATGTAGGGAGTGGCAAAACCATCGTATCCTTTATTTGTATGCTTATCGTCATCGGGAATGGCGCCCAAGCTGCTTTGATGGCGCCAACTGAGATTTTGGCCGATCAGCATTATAAGGGACTCAAACCTTTTGCCGATGAGCTTGGTCTTGAGATTGCAATGTTGAAAGGATCGTCCCGAAAGAAGGCACGCCAGATCATCTCAGAAACCCTAGCCGATGGATCGCTCCAAATATTGGTTGGAACCCATGCGCTGATAGAAGATACAGTACAATTCAAAAACCTTGGTCTAGCCATCGTGGACGAACAGCATCGCTTTGGCGTGGCACAACGCGCCAAGCTTTGGAAAAAAAACCAAGCTTATTTTCCGCACATCCTAGTGATGACCGCTACGCCGATTCCCAGGACACTGGCGATGACGGTTTATGGAGATTTGGATGTTTCTACCATTGACGAACTTCCTGCAGGCCGTAAGGAGATTCAAACAATCCATAAATACGATTCCAATCGGTTGGAATTATTTGGATTTATACGCAAGCAAATTGCTTTGGGAAGGCAAGTATATGTTGTTTATCCGTTGATCGAAGAATCTGAAAAACTGGATCTGAAAGACCTTACAGATGGGTTTGAGTCTATTAATCGAGCATTTCCCGAATATCAAGTCGGCATCCTTCACGGCAAAATGAAAGCTGATGCCAAGGAATACGAGATGCAGCGTTTTGTAAAAAATGAAACTCAGATCATGGTGGCAACCACGGTAATCGAGGTGGGCGTTAACGTGCCTAACGCCACAGTCATGGTCATAGAAAATGCGGAGCGGTTTGGGCTTGCTCAGTTGCACCAGTTGCGTGGCAGGGTGGGCCGGGGTGCGGATCAATCCTACTGTGTGCTGATGACGAGTGTTAAACTGACCAAAGAAAGTAAAAACCGCATCCAAACCATGGTAGGAACCAACAATGGATTTGAAATCGCTGAGGCAGATTTGAAACTGAGGGGCCCGGGTGATATGATGGGCACCCAACAAAGCGGTATTTTGGATTTGCTTATCGCAGACCTTGGAAAGGATTCTGCCATTTTGGATATCGCCAGACAAGCCGCTCAGGAATTATTGAAAGAAGATCCAAATCTTGAAAAGGAAGAAAACGCACCAATCAAACTCCAGATAAAAAACCAACGAAAGTCTTCGCTAAATTGGAGTCGAATTAGCTAAATGCTTTCATGGATTTTGGAGGCTTTTTGATGCAAAATTTGCTTCAAATGAATTATAAAAGCTTTAGTGAGAGGTCAGCATTTCGATGGGAATTATAGCTAATTCTGCACTATTATTATTTGCTGTTTCTCTCCAGTCTTTACTATTGGGGCATCCAACTTTTCCCCCATTATTTGAATACCCAACATAAAGCTTTCCTTTATATTCGCAAGCATGAGGATAAGCTAATGCAGCATTCGGATGCGACTCTCCCAATCCTTCGGGAAACTCTGAATGGCGAATAACAAAAACCTTTGAAAAAAATAGCTCGCCGGGACGACTGATAGCAATTGTCAGGGTACCCCTTGTTTTTTTGACATTGTTAAAAGTGGTACCAATCAAATAATATTCACCGCTACTCAATTGCCCAGTATAAGGTTTTGAAGTAGTCATAGGCAAGTTACTAGGTTTAAGCTGTGTCCAGGTACGGCCATAATCATTGCTTTTCGATGCTAGCGCCATGGATTGCGCCCCCCATCGGGCAACGTTTACAATTTTGGAACCATCAATCATCACTGAGCTTTCACCCCAAACTCCTTTGGTTTTCATAGGAATAACAACCACATCCCATTTAGTAAAATTATCGCCATGGCTAATTGCAACAGCTGGTGGATTGTAACCTGTACCAGTTTGGTTTACTTGAAAACCCGACATTATCCAGTTTCCGTTTTCCATTTTCTCAGGGGCGGCAGTTGGCCAAAAATTATTTTTTGCTACAATTCCCTTATCCTCCCATTTGTCCGCATTTTCATTCAGCTCGAAAGCGCGTACATGAAGGTTTTCCATAATTCCATCATATTCGCCTTGGAAGGCCCATAAGGCGCCTTTATAAGAAATAAATTCACCATGACTCACGGCTACTTGTCCTCCTCCACCTATGTTTTTTACAGTTCCCCAAGTTTCACCTCCATCTTCACTAACACAATAATTAGCTACTTCAGTTACCGTATTTTCGCCATTCTTATTATGCCCAAATGAAGCGTAGAGTTTGCCCTTATGCCAGATCAATGCAACCCCATGCAAAAAACGGTAACCATCTTTATAATACTCATATGGTTTTATTACAGAAAACTCAACGTTTTCAATAATTGGAATTTCTTGTTTATCAGGCATTGTTGCTTTTGAATCCCACAAGGGAAAAACATCCTGTGCAGATAGAGATAATGAAATTAAAATCGCAACCAATGAAAACATGCATTTCATTTCTATGACTTTTTATATTAATGTTTTGATCAAATTAAAATTATTTTTCACGAATAACGGCAGTGTACCCGCAAAGGTACTGTTAGCTATCCATATAGAATTCCAAACATGCTTTCGGTGGCGTTAAAATCCTCAAAAATCCATGAAATTTCATTTCTGTTCATTGATTTTCATCTTGCGTAGCATTTTCGCCAGCAATCCCGGAAAAAGCCTTTTGAGGTAAACACCCATCACTTCCTTGCCGCCAAAGTAAACCTCTCTTTTATTTCGTTCTACCGCTTTGATCATAATTGCAGCTGCTGAAGCCGCCGTTTTTCCCTTGGCCTGGTTGGCATCCATTTTATTTTGTGCAGAACCATCACCTGTTACGGCATTTATAGAAATATCAGTCTTGATGTATCCGCCACAAAAAATGGTGGTATAAATATTCTTATCCCATACCTCTGCATTCAAAGCCTCAAAAAATCCATGAAGTGCATGTTTGGAAGCGGCATACGAAGAGCGAAATGGCGTACCAAATTTCCCAGTGAGGCTGCTTGTCACCAGAATGTGTCCGCCATTTTTTTGGATCATTGAGGGTAGCACGAGCTTGGTGAGTTTCACCGCCGAGAGGAAATTGACATTGATCAGTCGCTGATCTACCTCAAAGGAAGTTTCCGATACTAACGAACGCTGGCTGATGCCGCCGTTATTGACTAAAACATCAATATTTCCATGGATTTTTAATGCTTTTGCAGCAGCATTATCGAGGGAATCAAGGTCAGATAAATCAAGGGGGAGCACATGGATATTTTTCTGAGCAGATTCCGGGCAATTGCTTTTTACCCGTTCCAGCTCTGCTTCTCTTCTGGCAGAAAGAATCAGTCTGTTGCCCTTTGAGGCCAATTGATAGGTGAGTTGTTCTCCAATGCCCGAAGAAGCTCCCGTGATCCAAATGGTTTTATCCGATAGTTTCGTCATTTAGTTTTTCTTCCGGATGTAGGTGACAAATGCAAAATCGTACTTATTCCTTTCATCGGCTTGATGCTCCTTACGGCTTGCCTCTTGCCAGATTTCGGAATCTATTTTCGGGAAAACGGTGTCGCCTTCAAAGCTTTCGTGCACTTCCGTAATGATCAGCTTATCCGCCAGCTCCATGGATTGTCGATAGATTTCTCCGCCTCCAAGGATGAAGACGGTGTCAAGACCCTTTTGCTCTCCGGCCTCAATGGCGCTTTCCAAACTGTGAAAAGTCGTGATCCCTTCGGCATGGTAATTTTCATTTCTAGAAATAACCCACGAATCCCGATGCGGCAATGGGTTGGCGAGGGATTCAAACGTCTTCCTCCCCATGATGAGCGTATGACCTTTGGTCGTTTGTTTGAAAAATTTCAGGTCAGCCGGTAAGTGCCACACTAGCTTGTTGTCTTTGCCAATTACATTATTTTTGGCTTTAGCAGCCATGATTATCTTTTCCATCTTCAATTGAGTCTATAATTTATTGCCGCGCAAAAAGTCCTTAATTTCCATGCGTTTCTTTCCCTCCTGCTGTAGGACATTGATCCGGATCGCGCCATCCCCGGTTTTGATGAGTAGAGTTTCTTTTCCGTCGGACAATATTTCGCCCGACTTTCCTTCCAAGGGGAGATCGGAGATTTCAGAATCAAAAATTTTGAAATTTTTCCCTGCCAACTCACACCAGGCAGCCGGGTAGGGTGAAAGCCCACGAATGAAATTATAAATATCTTTGGATGATCGAGACCAATCAATTTCACAATCTTGCTTGAACAGCTTCGGTGCTGCTTTCAGTTCGTCGCTGTCCTTTTGCACGTGCAATGCAAAGGAGTTTTCCTTGATCTGTTCCACAGTTTGGCAGACTACCTCCGCCCCCCTTCTCATCAAACGTTCATACAGTGTTCCTACAGTATCTGTTGGAAAAATCGGTTCTTTCTCTTGAAGGATGATGTTTCCAGTGTCTATTTCATGTTGGATAAAAAATGTCGTAACCCCAGTTTCTTTTTCGCCGTTCATGATCGCCCAATTGATTGGAGCAGCTCCACGGTATTGAGGCAATAGCGATGCGTGGAGGTTAAAAGTGCCATATTCCGGCATAGACCAAACTACCTCCGGCAACATGCGAAACGCAACAACAACCTGTAAATTCGCCTGATAACTTTTGAGCTCTTTGTTGAATGCTTCAGATTTTAAATTCGTGGGTTGTAATACGGGAATTTCCTGCGATAGCGCAAATTCTTTTACAGGGGAAATGGACAATTTTTGTCCACGGCCTTTGGGCTTGTCAGGCGCGGTGATGACGGCCACCACGTTGAAATCATGGTTTACGAGGGCTTTTAGGCTCTCCACCGCAAACTCAGGCGTGCCCATGAAAATAATTCTGAGGTCTCTCATTCCAAGTATTGGATTTTAATTATTATTCTCCGTATAACAGGTAGCTCTTGCGGAGCGATTTATAATCGTCCAATCCCTGCTGCCAAGATTTTCGAATTTCTTCCTCTGTCATTCCTGATTCAATTTGCTTTTTCAACACATCCGTTCCGGCTAGGGTATCGAAGTATTTGGTGAAGAAAGCATCGTCACTTTTCCATTTTTTATAAAATGAAATGACAAAACTCAAGTCGAGTTTATCACTGACATCCGCTTCCCTCAGATCGATGCCGTAGCAAAGCTTTCCTTCCAGTTTAGGGTATTTAGCCATTCCCTCGGTGGATTCAGGAGTAAATGTAAACGATCCAAATTGCTCTTCCGAATAGCCAATTACCTGAAAAGGGAATAGCGTGCCACGGCCAATGCTCATTTTAGTCCCTTCAAAAAAGCACAACGATGGGTACAGCTTGATCGATTGCATATTGGGCAAATTGGGTGATGGTTTTATGGGCAAATCATATCTATCTCCATGAGTATAGTTTTTCATAGTAATGACCTCCAGATCGCATTTCACACCACCTTCGAGCCATCCCTCGCCATTGATCATTTTAGCCAATTCGCCAACTGTCAACCCATGTACCACAGGGATAGGATGCATCCCGACGAATGACTGATATTTCAAATCGAGGATTGGGCCATCTACATAGTCGTTGGGATTTGGTCGGTCGAAAACTATCATTTTTACCTTATATTTTGCGCAAGCTTCCATCATGTAATGCATAGAGCTGATGTAGGTGTAAAACCGGGTGCCGACATCCTGGATGTCAAAAATCACTACATCCAAACCGGAGAGCATTTCTGCTGTAGGTTTTTTATTCTTCCCATAAATAGAAATAACAGGGATTCCTGTGCCAGAATCCAAGTTGTCTTTTACCAATTCCCCTGCATCTGCTTTACCCCTGAATCCATGTTCAGGGGCGAATATTTTTTTTACGGACACTTCATTTTGCAAAAGAAAATCTACGAGATGTAACTCCCCAACCATGGAAGTATGGTTGATCAGCAGACCTATTTTCTGATCTTTTAATTGAGGCAAATATGATTCTGTCTGCTCAGCACCTAGAAGCAAATTCTCTTCATTTGGTTGGGCCATACAACCTGAGATCGAAAAAAAGGAGAAAATAGAAAGTAGAAAAAAGCTTCTAATCATATCATATTGATTATTTTGCACACAATATCCTAAAGAGCTTAAAATTAAGCATATTCTTGAACCTATCGTATTTCATATCGAAAAGAATCAGCGGCAAAGAGACAAAATCCTTTTCCGGAACCATCCATAAAATTGCGATTGCAAGTATTGGAATAGGGCTGGCGATTATGATCATTTCTTTTTTGATACTAAAAGGGTTTCAGCTGAAGATTCAGGATAAAATCATCAGTTTCGGAGGGCATTTGCAGGTCACGAAATTTACGCTAAGCCAGTCTTATGAAGAAGATCCCATTTCTAAAAATCTGGCGTTATTTCAAGATTATTCTACATATCCGTATATCGATCACATTCAGGAATTTGCCAGCAAAGCAGGTTTGCTAAAGGCCAATGAAGAAGTGGAAGGAGTGGTACTAAAGGGTGTTTCTCGTACTTTCGACCTTTCAAAATTTGAGGAAAATATCACTGAGGGCGTATTCCCTGATCTGAATGAGAAAAAAACGTCAGATGAAATTATGATCAGTCAGAAAATCGCCAATAAACTCAGTTTATCACTTGGGGATGATGCCAGATTATATTTTATTCAGGACCCTCCGCGTGCCCGAAAGATGGTTGTCAGCGGTATTTACGAAACAGGGCTGGAAGATTTTGACGAAAAGATCATCATGGGAGATATCCGTCTCGTTCAAACTATGAACAATTGGCCGGACAGCCTTGTGGGAGGTCTGGAGATTTTTGTAGACGATTTTAAAAAAGTTAATAAATATCAAAGCCAGTTGGAAGATGTGGTGGGCTACGAGCTTTATATAGAAAAAATCAGCGATAAATTTGCGGAGATTTTTGATTGGTTATCCTTGCTCAATCGCAATGTGGTGATTTTTCTGAGTCTCACACTTTTCGTGGCATGTTTTAATATGGTATCTATTTTGCTAATCCTGATTATGGAACGGACACAGATGATTGGAGTGATTAAGGCTTTGGGAGCAACCAATAAAATGATAAGAAAAATATTTGTGTACAATGGCATGCAGCTTATCGTGAAAGGGCTTTTGTTAGGTAATTTTATTGGGATCACTTTTGGTGTGTTGCAAAGCAAGTTTCAGTTTCTCACTCTGGATCCGAAAAATTATTATATGGAATTTGTACCCATTATGTGGGATTGGGGAATCATTCTACTGCTGAATCTATTGACATTTGCGATGGTAAGTTTAGTACTGACCATACCAACCATGATCATTTCTAAATTATCCCCGATCAAGTCAATCCGATTTGACTGAGACGCGTTTGTAGGATTTGAAATAGCTCCTGATTTTCATTTTTATAATACCAAAAACAGCCTCGCTCAAAATCCCTGAGGACATTTTGGATTCGCCCAAAGCGCGATTGGTAAAAATGATGGGCACTTCTTTGATCTTGAAACCGAACTTCCACGTTGTAAATTTCATTTCGATCTGAAAGGCATAGCCGATAAATTTCACATGGTCCAATCGGATGGTTTCCAGCACCTTTTTGCGGTAGCAGACAAAACCTGCAGTGGCATCTTTGATATGCATGCCAGTAACGATCTGCACGTAAATACTGGCAAAATAAGATATCAATACGCGGCCCATTGGCCAGTTGACCACATTTACCCCAGAGGCATATCGGGATCCTATGGCCAGGTCGTTCCCGTCAATGGCACAGGCTTCATAAAGTCTTTCCAAATCCATGGGATTGTGAGAGAAATCCGCATCCATCTCAAAAATATATTCGTATTGATGCTCAAGGGCATATTTGAAGCCGGCGATGTATGCTGTACCCAATCCCAATTTTCCTTCTCTTTCTAGAATGAAAAGTCGTTCTGGATGTTTCGGTATGAGTTCTTTTACAATTGCAGCAGTGCCGTCGGGAGAATTGTCGTCAATCACCAAAATATTGAAATCCTTTTGCAGCTCAAAAATGGCTGCAACGATGGATTCTATATTTTCCTTTTCGTTGTACGTAGGGATGATGACTAAACTATCGCTCACATTTTTTATTTTAAAACCATTAGATACTATATAGTTGGCCTTCAAATTATAATCCGCAAAGAAAAAGAAATTATCATCATAATGGGAATCAAAAAAAATTAATTTTGCCCAAAGGGTTTTTAAAGTTTCAAAACGTCAATAAATCCATGGAAAAATGCTTTTTTTTAGATCGGGACGGAGTGCTCAATGTGGAGCGGGGCGATTATACATATCGTACTGAGGATTTTAAGATCATTGATGGAGTGCCTGAGGCAATCGAAAAAATAAAGCGTGCCGGGTATTTGGCGATTGTAGTCACCAACCAGGCGGGAATATCCAAGGGAC
>JAUHYU010000125.1 GCA_030426345.1 Bacteroidia bacterium | reverse complement strand
ACACAATTATATCACAAAAACACGTGGAAGGTATGCCATTTCGGTAGGAGGATGGCGCAATTTAGAAGAGGCTATCGATGGTGCGTACACAGTAGAATACAACCACCTGGAAGATGTGCAACAAGACGCGGACGATTCCGGGGCGATCAAAACTACCGGTATAACATTCAATTCGGTCGTGCAAAAGAATTTGGTTCATAAAGTAAATGCAGGGTTTTTCAATGACAATGTGGGGTTTTGGTTTGATAATATGTCGCTCGGTTGGGTGGCGAGGGACAATATTTTTTATAGTCTGGAGCAGGGAGAGATGAAGCTTTGCGCCGCCAACCTGGTAGATAATCTCTATACCAACAATTATGTGATAGACGCTCCAGCAAATGCACCAGAGACGTTTATTACCGAAGAACCGAAATTGACATTCAGTGATTTGAAAATCCAGGCGACGCAAGATGGAGGATATGTGGTATCGGGCAGCAATATTCATGTAAGTGCAACTGTATTTAATGAAGGAGGTACAGGCATCGCACCTGTTAGGCTATATGTGGACGGAAAGGTCTCGAAAACCATGGATGTTCCTGTGGTGCATAACAACGCTTCTCAGGTGGCATTTGACGTGCGATTGTATGATGCGCGGAAGCATCAATTGGCTATAGAAACTACGGAATATCAGGAGGTTGAAGTGAAGGGGACTAAACCTGCCATTGTTTTTAGTGAGGTGAAAATAATCGATGATCGCGTACTCCGGGATGAACCGGTTCGGGTAACGGGTGTCGCGCAGAACCTTCAAAGCACGAACCAATCTGTCAAAGCAGAGATTTTTATGGATGATAAATCCATGGATTTTATAAGCATTTCGCTTGCGCCAAATGAGGAAAAGCCTATTGAATTTACATTGATGCCATCAGTTGGTACGCATCAGATTCGCATTGGCAATAGCAATGTAGCCGAACTGTTGGTGCAGGATTTTGAGCAGGTGAATATTGCTAAAAGTAACCTGCCTGAGTATTGTTCTGCCAAGGCAAAACCCTTTGAAATCCATGCCGATAAGCAGAAGAATACTTTTAGGATCAAGGCTGGAGGTTCTGATTTTTTCCATGCAGAGGATTCGTATGCAGCAGTATTTTTACCAAAACTGAAAGGAGATTTTGTAGCGACTGTCAAGATCAAACAGTTTGGTGAGCGAACGCACGAATGGTTCCGTGCCGGGCTGTTTGCCAGAAACGACATGACGAAAAGCTTTGACACGCAACCCGGGAGCAAAGGTTCATTCCTGATGTTTGGAACTCCGGGTAGAGCAGGGATTCATTACGATGAATTTGCCAATGGATGCATGCACAAAGCAAGCAGCCAAAACCTGCCGGAAAATGTCCAATATCCGTACTGGCTAAAACTGGAGCGGCATGGCGATTATTTTGTGGGTTCGATCAGCCTTGACGGGATAAACTGGATCAATGAAAAAAGATCAGAAGACCTGCCGGGATTGGCAGAGGCAATAGACCTCGGTCTAGCTGCCGGCGCTCCGGACAAAAAACAATACTGGGTTGAGTTTGAGGATTGGGAAATTAAGGTGGCCAAGTGATGAAAATCCATGGATTTTGGAGGCTTTTTTATCAAGGAATAAAACCAAACTCGCATCGATAGGTCAATGTTTTTCGATCAGAGTTAAATCTATTAGATTAGTACAAGAGATAATGCAGGTTCAATTGTTAGACATAATTGCGCCAGCTTCCAAGATGTCACTATCATGAATAAACAACTCTTCTATTTTGATAAATTGAACTGGTGGGACATTTCTACATTAATTCTATATTCCATCCTAACTGCATTCATTTATCTAACAGATATTCCAACTCGAAGTGATTGGCTCTTTGGGTATTCATTCGGAACTCATTTATTTCTTTACTTTTTCAATTATAAATCGCTCAGAAAACTAAACGTCTGGCTTGTATGGATGCTCTTCGGTATTATTCATCTTTACTTTTACTATGAACTTTCAAATGAACCTGAATTACAAATGTTTAGAGGCTTCGCTGGACATAGTCTCTTATTCACATGGCTACTTTTAATCATATTTCAAGTTTTACGATATATTAGCTTGATCAATCAGAATCAAGAGCTCGTTGCATTATCAAAAAGCAGGACGGACATTTGGGACAATCGAAGAATTACGAAAATTGACACCATCTGCTTCTTCGTATATTTTATATTAACTATAATCCTTGACGTTGCCGTAATGGCTCCTAAATAACTATGCCTAACAATTAAGCTCTAATGCTGTGAGCTAAGGGCGCAGTTCATTGGAGCGGGTGTTGGACTCGTACGTTTGGTAGCGGTGTTAGTTATGGGGATAGAATAAAAGAAGTATTGGTCAGGCTACAAAAAGGAAAGGCTACACCTTCAATAAATAAAATTAGATGAAGAAAATAATATTTATATGCCTAATATCCGTGTTTTCCTTATTAAGATTAAGCGCACAGGATCACCAATATAAAGTACTTCCCGGTAATACGGATTCCGTTCAATACAACTATTTTATGGAGCGCTTGCAAACCCTGTTTGATGAGCGCAGGAAAGTGGTAAATGAAGCTTCTAGTTCTGAAAAAAGTCTATTAGAGCGTTGTGCTATTCTACAGCAGAAGTACGACGAAATGATAGGTGAGTTGCCTCCCAAATGTCCCTTAAATCCAATTGTCAATAAAAGGATCGAGATGGCTGATTTTACGCTTGAGTCAGTAGCTTTTGAGAGCCAGCCAAATCATCATGTCACCGGACTGTTTTACCTTCCGAAAAAAGGGAAGGCGCCATATCCTGCAGTGTATATTCCCTGCGGCCATTCTTATAACGGAAAAGCTATGGAAGCATATCAGAAAGTGGCCAGGTTATTTGCAACCAACGGTTTTGCTGTGCTACAAGCAGATCCTATTTGCCAAGGCGAACGTTTCCAGTCGCTCGATGCAGATGGGAAGCCAAAAACAAGGGGAGGTACTTTAATGCATGAATTTTTCGGACAGGCGATGTTATTGACTGGATCAAGTACAATGGTCCATGAATTGTACGATAATATTAGATGTCTGGATTTTTTGGAGCAGCATCCAGCTGTAGATAAAAACCGCCTTGCTGTAAGCGGGGTTTCTGGAGGAGGTAATCAGACGGTTTTTTTGACAGCTTATGATCGCAGAATAAAAGTAGCAGCACCTGCGTGTTTTGTCGCTACGGCAGAGCAAAAGTTTAAAGTACCCAATGTGCCTGACTGGTGTCAGCGATTATGGGGTGAGGGCGAACAAGGTATAGAGGAACAGGATTTCTTGTTTATGGCGGCACCGACTCCAATTCGGATTCTTTCTGCCAAAGAAGATTATTTCCCAATAGAAGGCGCACGGGAGGCTGTTCGAGATTTGAGCGCCCAATATACAGTTTTGGGTAGTCCTGAAATGATAGGACATAGCATTAGCGATGGCCCGCATGGTTGGCACAAACCACTCAGGGAAGCGGCAGTACGATGGTGCAAAATGTGGTTATTAAATGATGATAGCCCAGTTGTAGAGCCTGATGATATTGGGTTTTTCGAAGAGGATGAAATATTGGCATCACCAACCGGGCAGGTGCTGAGTTCTTTTGAAAATGAACGGTCAATGTTCGACTTCATCGAAGACAGGGTTTTAGTTAGCCGGGGAAAAAGAACTGATTTTCTAGAAAACCATTCTGACGAAGAACTTATAAAAAAATGGCGGAACTGATCGGCTATGAAAAACCTCGAAAAGGTATAAGCGTCAAAAATACCGGCACAATAAAAGAAGTTGGGTACAGCGTGGAAAAATTGCTTCTCGAGCGAGACAGCGAAAGAAAGTTTTTATTGCCCGCCCTGCTGTTCATTCCTGACGGCACAAAAGGGAAAGTCGTAGCTACTGTCATGGTAAGTGACGAAGGGAAAAAGTCGCTGCTGCATTCCGGAAGTGAATTGCACAAAGCATTAGAAAGAGGGCAGATTGTTTTGGCGGTGGACATTACCAACTCGGTAGAATTAGACGATAAGATTCGGAAGACAGTGGGAAAAAGCACCGTGTTTACACCAAAATTTGCATTGTATGAAGGGAAGACCTTGATAGGATATCAATGTGAAGATATCATAGTGGCCT
The DNA here is from genome assembly GCA_030426345.1 of Bacteroidia bacterium. Classification (GTDB taxonomy): domain Bacteria; phylum Bacteroidota; class Bacteroidia; order Cytophagales; family Cyclobacteriaceae; genus JAAUQL01. The sequence goes on along the minus strand of JAUHYU010000125.1, from coordinate 9,403 downwards.
CACGGTATTTGCAGAGCCATAAATCAGTAGATAAAAGTAAAATCGATTTGTACGCTGTAGGCAATGCCGGCTATGCAGCATTACATGCTACAGCTATTTCCGGGGATTTTAATCAGGTAGAATTAGTTGGTGAAGTGAAAAGTTGGGAAAATGTGGCGACTGAAGCATACCATTCAAATAAACAACTTTGGCGTTTGGATAATATAGTACCTGATGTCCTCAATTGTTATGATATCCCAAATGTCAAAAACATTTGTATTAAAAGTAATATTAAGGTAGTTCAAAGGAATAAACCGGATGAATTGTGAGGTCTGCCAATTATTGAACTAGTCGCTTGAAGCATGCTATCAAGCCATAAAAGCATTAAATTTCCATGATCTGCACCGATGATTCAATACTTTTTAATGAGGATTAAATCCATTAGATTAGTAGAAAATAAAATATAGGTTTGTGTAATGCACATATTCAAATGTTATAGGAAATGGACAATTTGCTAATGAAACAGTCCTTGTTCTTAATATTGATTCAGACCTTAATTGGCTGCGGTTCTATTCATTATGATCGAACACTTGAAGTTCGAATTAATGAAATTAGGGAATTTAAAGGATTTGATAATACACCTGTGGCTCATTCGGACAGTTTTAGAATCAAAATGTACTCACGCCCCAACAGGGTTTACAACTCGTACCACCCTTATCAATTCCTTCGTGATACAGCACGAACGGAAGATCTAATATTGTTGCTTAACGACGAAAATCAGTTTGTAAGAACCTATGCATTTGCAGCACTTTCTAGGCGTAAAATAGATTTGTTTCCACTGCTTCTGGAACACTTATCTGATTCTGCAAAATTTTACGTTGCTGTAAATGATTACGGTTACCAAGCTTCAACTGCTGACATGATGATACAATATGTTTTGGATGAACTGACCATTGGTCAGAAGGATAGTATCCAAAATCTCATATTGTCTAAGTATGACAATTTGGAAGTCACTAAGAATATTCTTCTTTTCCATGAACCTATACCAGATCATTACGAATGCATAAAACGAATTGCCAAAAGTGGACATCAAGGAAAATTCGCTTTGGTGGCTCTTTCCCGATATCAAAACTCAGCCGACCTAGAACTAATCAAGGAAGGGTTTAATTTGACGGACTACTATAATGGTTACAAGGTGTTTTTTATGGCAATAGAGGAATTCAATCATAAAGAATTTAAGGAAGATTTAATCAACTATAAATCATCAATTAATAAGGGGTTTAATTATCAAGGTTATGACTACTATTTCAATGCTCTGGCAAAATATAGTGACCCAGAATGTTTGAATGTCATTAGAGAGTTCGTGGAATTTGATGATTATCAAAGCGACATCTACAAATTGAAGAGCTTAAGATTGTTATGGAGGTCACTAAAGAAGTATAACTGCCCAGAATACCATCCTTTGATTAAACAGATTGAGTCGAACTTCCAAACTAATGAGAAACTTGACTATGATGATAATCATTTAATAAGAAATTCTTGGAACTACTAAACTACCCCTGTCTTGCTCGAAAGTTTCTTTTATGCTTTCCTACCAAAGAAATCAAATAAAAAGCCTCCAAAATCCATGAAATATAGAAAAACACAAATGGGCTGGGTAGCGACCGGAACCTTTCTTCCTGTCATTTTGTTTTTATTCTTGGGGTATGTGAATCAATGGGGAAACAATCCGCTACCGCTGATTCCTTTCCTAGTGCTTACAGGACTTTTTATAGTTATAGCCTCTCTGTTTTATAAGTTAACTATTGAGCTTGACCAATCAGTTCTCAAACTGATTTATGGCATAGGATTGATTCGGATTACATTCAAAATTGATCAACTTGAAGCAACAAAAATCATTAAAACTCCATGGTATTGGGGATTGGGAATCAGAACAACTCCAAAGGGAATGCTGTACAATATCCAGGGATCAAAGGCCATAAAAATAGAGTACATCAGCAATGGCAAAAGTAAATTGGTGATGGTGGGAACTCCCGAGCCGGAACGATTGATACAAGCCTTGGAGGAGAATTTTAAAGAATAAAACGAATCTAAAAGTGCCATTGAACGAGATTGCATCACTTATAAATTTCGTGCTTTGCAATCCGCTACTATTTAAATATCTCGCTAATTGTAAAATTATAAAAGAACCATAAATATGGAAATAACGATAAAAATACTCATTGGATTAATTGCATTGATACATTGTTATATCCTGTGGTTTGAGATGTTTGCTTGGGAAACAAGAGGAAAAAAGGTATTTAAGAATTTCCCAAAAGAATTATTTGCACCGACAAAGGAGATGGCGGCTAATCAAGGATTATATAATGGTTTTTTAGCCGCTGGATTAATCTGGACGTTTTTCATAAACGACACACAATGGGCGACAAATGTTTCTTTGTTTTTTCTGGGATGCGTTTCGGTTGCAGGGATTTATGGAGCACTAACAGCAGATAAAAGGATATTTTTTGTTCAGGCATTGCCGGCCATTGTGACAATGATCCTAATCTTAATTTAATAAGCTATCAACGTTCTGCGATAATTAATAGTCCACATAGGTTAATGAAGCCTATACATTAAACAAGATCAAAAAAGCCCCTAAAATCCATGGCACTCTTTTGTCAGGCATTGGTAATTTTTCCAAACCCAAAGGGACATCTCTAGTTTTTCTACATAAATTCAAATAAATAAACTGTTGTAATAGGCTCTTAAAGTGGAAGAAATTATATTGACACCTCAAATTCCAATGGAATGCTAATTTTGATTTAAAACTTAAAGTAGAAAGTATTCATGAAACAAATTGCCCTTATTTTATTATTTGCAACAATGTCCATGTCTTTCAAGACAGGACCCAAGCCGGACTGGATCTACCTGTTTGATGGTACCAGCACTAAGGGTTGGAGAGCATACAATGGTGACGCACTGCCTCCTCAGTGGGTAATTAAAGATGGCGCACTCACATTTGACACCGAATCGAGATTGGAAGCTGACCGAAAAGGCGGCAAAGACATCATCTATGGCTTGGAAGAGTTTGATAATTTCGAACTTTATTTAGAATGGAAAATTCCTGAAGGCGGGAATAGTGGTATTTTCTATCATTTGAAAGAAGGGTATAATACCCCATCTGAAGTAAGCCCCGAATACCAATTGCTCGATGACTTGAAATGGGAAGAAATTAACAATGCGAAATTGGAGGATTGGCAAAAAACCGGAGCTGATTATGCCATGTATATAGCAGACGAAAGTAAAAAGATAATAAAGCCTGCCGGAGAATGGAATACATCTAGGATCATATTCACTCCAAAGAAAGTTGAGTATTGGCTGAATGGCCAAAAAGTGGTCTCTTTTAAACCATGGACCAAGGATTGGTACGAGAGAAAGGCCAAAGGAAAATGGAAGGATTCTCCGGATTATGGGAAGTTTAAAACCGGTTACATTGGACTTCAAGACCATGACAGTCCACTATGGTTCAAAAATATAAAAATCAGGAAATTATAATTTAAAGTTTAAGTAAATGAAAAGAAGGAGTTTTATAAAAAGTGCCGGAGCACTGGCATCAGTTACAATTTTACCCTCATCCGCTTGGGCAGCCATACAAAATGACCGCTTAAGAACTGCTCACATTGGCGTTGGTGGAATGGGCGGTGCAGACCTTAAATCCATATCATCTCATAAAGCGGTAGAGGTAACGGCCTTGTGCGATGTGGATGCCAACAACTTGGCGGCTGCAAAAAAGCTCCACCCCAATGCAAAAGTCTTTACGGATTATAGAAAACTCTTTGATGAAATGGGCGGCAGCATCGATGCGGCGGTCGTATCTACTCCTGACCACACCCATGCTCCGGCTTCGCTTACAGCGATGAAGATGGGCAAGCCAGTATATTGTCAAAAACCACTTACACACCATGTTTCCGAAGCCAGAGCGGTGCGCAAGTTGGCTGCGGATAAAAACCTGATTACTCAAATGGGTATCCAGATCCATTCTTTTAAAGAATACAGATCGGCAGTAAAACTGATTCAGAATGGTATTATTGGCAAGGTTCATACAGTACGGGCATGGTCGCCAAAGGACTGGGGATTTGATGGTCCCGCACCAACAGGCAGCGATCCAATTCCAAGCACACTAGATTGGAATCTTTGGCAGGGAACGGCCCCTGAGCGGGCTTATAAAGATGGATATTACCATCCGGGCAATTGGAGAAAAATCCTGGACTATGGTTGTGGTACACTAGGAGATATGGGAGTCCATATTTTTGATACACCTTACACTGCATTGAATTTGGACGTTCCAAAAACCATTATTAATCATTGTAGAAAGCCTACCGGGTTTGGTCATCCTAATAACAATATTGTGACTTATGAATTTCCGGGAACCGAATACACCACAGATACTTTGAAATGGGTATGGTATGATGGCCCTGGTGCTCCTCAGGATCATGAAGATTTGAAATTGCCAAATGGCGATAAACTTCCAGGACAAGGTTCTATGTTTATAGGCGAAAAGGGAAGGCTATTGGTGCCACACTGGGCATTTGCAAAGTTGATCGTAAACGGATCTTATGAAAAAGTGGATTATCCTCAACTTGAAGAAGCGGATCACTACCACCAGTTTGTGGATGCGTGTCTTGGAAAGGACGAGTGCAGTGCGCCATTTTCGTATGCAGCGAGACTGACCGAAGCGATCCTTTTAGGCGTTGTTGCCAATCGCTTCCCAGATCAAACTTTGCACTGGAATAATGCGAAATCGAAATTTTCTGAAAAAGAAGCCAATCAATATCTAGACGGAAAATACAGAAAGTTCTAATGGATTTTTGATGCTTTTTTGAGCAAATATTAAAAAAAGGGTGGTTCTGTAAAGAGCCACCCTTTTTTTATGGAAAAAATTAAAAGCTCATTCATGGATATTAGAGGGTTTCAAAGCCTTCAAAATTCCTGCCTCGACGGCAGACGGGTCAATGCTGTCCGGGGTTTATTTTATTAACCTGAGTTCGATTATATAAATGTCCGTCATCCCAAGAATCCTGCGTCATTCCTTCGCAGCGCTGTCTTGAGCGGGAAGGCTGAGAAGGAATCTGCTATTAACAAAGTTCATCTCGGATATATCACCGCGTTAATGGGGATTCCGGATATTCCGAGAAAAACGGAATTCTGGAATGACGTTTTGTTTGTTGTTTAGGTCATAATAATAATAATTGAACTCATGTTATTAGGTTATATATAGATGTAAAATTGGAGATTAATTGATATCTTGAATCTTAATCAACCTAACCCCAACATGAAAACGAACCACCCCGTATCCTATCTGCTGTTTTGTTTGATCATTTTGTTCAGCTCTTGCAAAACAAACCTGCTGGTTTTGGAAGATGTATTGCCAAGTGCCAAACAGGAAGATTTCAATGTTTCATTCGCGCAATCTTCCCTGACTAACTTTTTGCTAAACCTCCATTTGTCGTATGAGATCAAAAACCCATACAAAAAGGATTTGCCGATCCCCGATCACACCATGGGGATTTTTGTCAATGAGAAAAACCTCGGCTTGGCTACCGAACACCGGGCGGTTTCCATTCCTGCAAAGTCGTCGCTAGTGTTGGATTATGATTTCAAATTGGATGATCGCTTGTTGAAAAGCCTGATGGGAAAAGATAACAAAATCACCTTCCATTCATCATTGGAGCTTGATCTGACAGATTATAGTGACATGCTGCCGAACTATCGCGTTGGCGTCACAGAAAATTTTGACCTGGAAACTTCAAAACTCAAACCGGGGCTGGACAAGCTTTTGAAAAATCAAATTGGCACCTACAATTTTGAGATGGAACATTCGACGCATGTCAAAATCCCGGCGTTTCCCACGCTTTCTGCCTCTAGCGAACCCATTGAAATCACTTTGCTCGGGGCAGGCCTAGATGCTATCAATCCCAACGATATTAAAAATGCCCTGATCCCCTTTGGCGATTTGCTGATCAACGGCGAATTGGATGGATTGAAAGATCCTTTTATCGATGCGGTTGTTAAAGCCACCATCGAAGTACCCGCTCCACTACCCAACAATTTGGATAATACCAAAGTGATCAGATTGGAAACTGAGGTTCTAAAATTGCTGAGGCCTGTCGACAGCAATATTGATGCAAAATGGACTGATATTAAGTCCAAATTGTACCAGTCTGCTACCATTCCTGTGGCGGATTATATGGTAGATAATTTCCTTGATCCACACATTGACAACCAGGCTTCTGAAAAATGGGATATGTTTCAAGACGGGTATAATTCCTTGATAACTATAGTTTTGCCCGATGAGATTCCCGGGCCACAGACCCACGGGTTTGAGATCGCCATTCCGTTTTCATTTCAAAACAACAATGAATTTCCCATCAATATTCCCGTATTCCGATCGAGTGTATTCGTGTCGGGAGGCCAGCCGTTTTCTATGTATGTGCGGCCAAAAAATATGGGCGAAATTCCATTGAACAAAGTGCCGTCTGGCATGGCGGAGATTCCTGCCAAAACAAAAGAAACATTATACGTGGTGTTTTCTTTTGACATGGCAGCTTTCAATCATGGAATTTATAGCCTTTTTATGCAGAATCAGTTTGACCCAAACGTGAAGGGTGTGATGAGCTATGATTTTGGCTATGGCCCGATGTATATAGGCTATGACCTGCAACAGATGGACGTGGATTATAAATAATCCGAGGCCGATTGAGAATAAAGAAAGACTATACAGTCTTGATAATAGTTCGAGTAGTGGTGAGAGAACCTCAATTTGGGTCATCAGGTGCCACCCTTTCTTTTTTTATTTTAATTTGAACTTACTCTCCTTTCCCAAACGGCATTCAATCTCTCGCCATGCTTCTCGTATATTGAATTTGGTGTTGGAAAAGCATCATAAAGAATACAGTTATACTCAGCAAAACTTATAAAAAGTTCATCCAATTCTGGTTTATTTTTTAAAGATTCAAGTTTCGTATCAATTTCTTTTAGTTGCTTTGACTTCTTAGCAAATGAATTGTGATAAGTCAAGATATTAAATGTAAAAACAGTATTAACTAAAAGAGCTAAATATTGAGATACATTTAAATTTAAGACTACCTCTTCTTGACTAAATTCACTTAAGACAAACATTCCTCCGATTATTGATAAAATAATTACCACGAACATTCCGATCATTATATTTTTTACAGTTTTACCATGTAATTCCATTAATGAAGATGTCCAAAATGAGTTTTCCTGTATATGTTCTGATAAAATCTCAAATTTTTCTTCTCTATCAGAATAATATTCAGACTCTTTCTTCGGTTTCTTTTTAGCTCGTTCAATTACTGTTGAATCTAATTGTGAAATCAAGTAAGCTTCCTCCGCTTTATTATTCGCTGATGGAAATACTTTTCTAATCAAGTCCAACTTTCTTATTCTTTCTCCGACATCATATGCAAACCTAAATTTATCCTGATAATTATTGTCTAATAAAATTGCAAAAACTGAGAGAATAAACATTCCCCAAATAGATAGATTATTGTCTGTTAAATTTGGGATAAATATTACGATTAGGTTAAGAATAAAAATACCTCCCTTAATCCAAAAACCTCTATTAAGATAGCTATTAGCAATCTCATATTGAGCATACATCAGGGATGGAATATTTGGCATTTCGTTTTTATTCATAGGTTGCTATTTTTTGTATTAATAAACAACTCTTTTTAAAGCTGTGAAATTGCTTTTGATTAATTAAAGCATCTACATCCCATTCGTTAATTATCGAGCTTGTATATGCTTCATAGATTAATTTCCTTCTCTCAAAAGAATCTTGAAATAAAATAAAAATTGTAATTGCGTCTTGGGTGCTGTTAAAACATTTTTTTTTTCTTTCAAGAAAATGAAATATAGAATCTCTTGTTACTGTCCACAATAATTGCATCGCTGAGACATATGATTCATGTTCAATAAGGATTTTTATTGCTTCTTGATAACCCTTTTGCTTTTCAGAGAAGGCTTTATATTTCAATTCCATTACTTGATATGCTTCTTAAAAAGGAAGTGGTTTTTAATTGAAAATGCATTCTATTTATAGGAAAGAATTGAAACATTAATTTATAACTAGAAATGTATTTAACCGCAAAATCACTTGTTGCATTCACAAATTCAAACTTGCTTACTTTATCATCAACGACAACCGCAAAATCTAATTCTTTATTCGAAGATACGTCAACGTTAAAATGTCCAATCAATATCAGCTGGTCAAATTTGATTATTCTTTTAAGTTCACTCTTTATTTCTCTTGCCAAATCTAATGTAGATTCTCTATTCATATTTTTTGAGTTGTGGAGAACAAATGAGAATGTGTAATACACATTCTCATACTGTATCGATTGCTAATCTATTGATTTTTCATGAGAATGGAAAAAGGTTGATTCAATATCTCGTCATACCCTCCTGCCGATTAGGTATGGGTTTGAGGGTGTTTTCGGCCGCTATTTTACCATGCACCTTGTCTCATAATGTTAAGGTTTTCTTTTCAATTCATACACAAAGCAAACTGAGTCATCAAACCTTCTCTCTTCCAAAAATTCAAATCCCAATCTTTGGTAAAATCTATGTGATTTGGTATTGCTTTTTAGTGGGTCAATCAGTATTCCGTTTACTTTAGGATTATCAAAACACCTATCGATTGCCAATCTCATCATGATTGTCCCATAGCCTTTGTTGAGGTTTTCCTCTTCGCCGATCCAAATGTCAATCGCTCTTTTGTTCCTCGCTACGTTTCCCCAATAATGCGTTTCTTCAGCATGAGGATCAATGATTTGAACCATGCCAATCGGTTCATTATTCAGTTCGGCAATCAGCTGTTCCCTCCAATCGGGATTTCGCGGGAGTTCATTTTCCCAATTCCAATCATCATCCGGGTCGCAATCAATTACATGCTGTTTTGTATCCCAATATTTTAGCAATGCAAGGTCTTCTATAGTTGCTGGTCTCAATTTTATCATCGCACTTCTTCTGTTCGGCTTGTACACAACAAACGAATATGCCTACTAATTCGACTGATAATCTATCAAATTTCCATGAAATTGAGAAAAATTGGTAGGCAAGATTCCGTCATGGATTTTAGAGGCTTTTATCAATCGTTTGGAAGGTAATCAGTAGAATCATATTTTTATTAGATTGCGATACGGAATTTTTAAAATGAATGATCATGCACAAAAACGGTAATTTTTTATATTATCTGCTTTTTTTAATCCTGTCCTTATCTGCCTGCAAGTCTATGGGGCCTCGAACAATCCCAACTGACAGCTTCGATTATAATGACAGAATCGCCAGACAGCAACAGGAGCAGCTTTTACTGAATATAGTACGATTGCGCTATGGTGAAGCCCCCCTCTTTTTGAAT
>JAUHYU010000124.1 GCA_030426345.1 Bacteroidia bacterium | reverse complement strand
AGAAACGTTGGAAAAACACTTGATCGCGCGCTCAAGGCCACCAAGGATATTTCGTTTTTTGGCAAAAGCCATAAAGTGCTGTATCAAAGTGGACTTTCGGTGATCCGTCATGGCATCAGCTCTGAATTTGCCTTCGAGGCAAAACAGGAAAAGATTGTAGAAGTGCTCGAAAGGATTTTTTTACAAGCAAAAATCAATGCGGAAAATGGAGGATTGTACCAATCTGCCCATGTTCCGGTTCGGTTTGTACAACCATCGAAGGCATTTCTTTCTTCTGCCTACCAACGAAAAACAGTATACATAGATGTGCCATTGCTTCACAATACCATTGGTGACTTTGAAATACTGGAACGCTATCAGGAAGTGATGATAGGCTTAGAGGGAATACCACACTGGGGCAAGGTGAATAACAAACTATATGAGCGCAATGACTATATCAAATCACAATTTAAAGATTGGAAAATATGGTCAGATGCACGCAAACAAATGGATCCGAATGGAACATTTCTAAATGATTTTGTAGTAAAAATGGGATTGGCATAACTATGGGAAAACCGATAAGAATACTTTCGCTCGACGGAGGAGGCACGCGAGGACTGATGCCTTCTACTTTGCTTAATTGTCTCGAGAAAGAAACAGGTAAACCTGTGACGGAAATGTTTGATGTGATCGTGGGAGCGGCAACAGGTGGAATCATCACAGCAGCATTAGCAGCAGGGTTGCCCACTAGCGACATTGTGGATATTTATCTCAAACAAGCATCTTATATTTTACCTACAAATAAATTCAGGAGATTGTGGAATCCTGTTAATCTATTTGCGCCGAAATACCCAAATGATAACTTAAAAAAGCTATTGAATGAAAAGCTCGGGGCTGATACCACAATGGAAAATGTATCTCAATCCCATGGAACTGACACCATTTTCTTGCTGGCGAGCCTCGACCTCAGTCCTCCTATTGTTGCAAATAAATCTCCACAGTTTGAGGTAGTGATTTACAATACAACCATGAAGGCTCATCATCCGGAGAAGCTCGTTGATGTGGCATTACGCACTTCGGCGGCTGTCATCAATTTGCCTTTGTATGAGCATTATATCGAAGGTGGAAATTATGCGAATGATCCGGCGCTCGTGGGATTTTCATTTTGCATGAATGCCAAAAAAGGGTGTGAAGGATCGACTACTTTGCCAGATAACCGGCTCGGGCTTGGTGCAGATTTAGAAGATATTCGATTGCTTTCTTTGGGTTGTGGATCAGATGGAGGAACCCATGTACCTAAGTCTGAGATTAAAAAAGGAAACTGGGGCCTGATCAAATGGATGAATAGATTGACAAGCCTAGTGATTGATACCAACATGGTTTATACTCAGCATCTTCTGAGGGAAATTTTGGATGAAAATCGGTATTATCGCATCAATCCATATTACAAATCAGATGCTGCCCCGGAAGTGTTGAAGAATGAAAAACTAAAAATTGACGTACAGAAAAAAGAACACTTGGAAGCTATCCATGCGTATGCCATTGATACATTTGAGCAAGAAAAGGAACACATCAAAAATTTTCTGGAGATATAGCTGTTTTCATGGATTTTAGAGGCTTTTTAGAGCCACTTTTGCCTTTTCATGAAGATGATCATGATGACGCTTACAACGCCCATCAGTCCCATCGTAAAAAAGTATCCATTTTTCCATGTCAGCTCGGGCATATATTGGAAATTCATGCCATAGATGCCGGCGATAAATGTGAGTGGGATAAAAATGGTGGATACAATGGTCAGTGTTTTCATTACTTCGTTCATTTTATTGCTCAGCGAAGAGCTGTATAAATCCATGAGGTTATTCAATGTTTCCCTTAAGATTTCTATGGTTTCAGAGATGCTTTGCAGGTGGTCATTCAAATCCTGGATGTAGTATTTGCCTGCCGAGCTCATAAAGCCGGACTCCAACCTAGCCATCTTTCTGATGGATTCCCTGAATGGGTAAATAGCCTTGCGCAAGACCAGCCATTGCTTCTTAAAAGTGAGGATCACATGAATATGGGTTTTTGATGGATTTTCTACCATTTCCACCTCTAAGTCTGACAGAATGTTTGTAAACCAATCCAAATCTAAATAATAATGGTCAACGATTGTATCGATGATGCGATAGGCTAGATAATTGGTAGAAGAGTTTCGAAGTGCGCTAATGTTGTTTTGCAGCCGTTCCTCAATGAATGAAAATACCGTATTGGGTTTTTCTGAAAAGGTAATGAGCGTACTACCTTTGATGATCAGGCTGTAGTGGGTGAAATCAAACATGTTTTCTTCCTTAATTACGTTTACGAGCTTCAAGGTGATATATTGATAATCTTCGCGATCTTCAATTTTTGGGAGCTGTCCGGTATTTAGCAAATCCTCTAGTGTAAGTTGATCAATTTGAAACAGCTCACCCAGTTCACGTATAGTATCCACATTTCCAAACCCTACGACGTCCACCCAATTGATCTTATTTTCAGATAGTTTGCCGTGCAGTGACTTCACATCCTCATTGTCATGAATGACAATCTCATTTTTATCGTACTGAAAGAGCCTTATTTTCGTAGGCCCTGTTGCTGCTCCGGTATAAGTTAGCGTGCCGGGAGAAGCACCTACTTTGTGTACTGATGGTTTTAGGTGTTGCATCAGCGACCTGGTTGATTGGATAAAGTCCTTTGGAGAGAGGAACGGTATTTTTATTTTTTTCATGGTAAGTGAAGTTATTCAGTTGAAAGTAACAGGGGAATTAAAAAATGCAAAGCATAATCTATGATATTTGAAAAGGGCGTGAATTCCCATGTGTTTGTTTTTTTATGAGTTTCCGACCATCATGACAAACAATCGTCTCGCATTAGAGTGCTATTAAGATTTATACAAATAGGTTATTATGAGATTAAAACCGGTTTATGGCCAATTTAATTTCCTGATTTTTAGCAGAGATACAACGAAGCTTCTGAGAAAGTCTAATATGTTGGGTAAAAACATTATTTTTGCATATCATTTTAGATATCATTGTAACAAAACTGCTTAAATGATTCGGAAACTCTTACTGGCGACCTTATTTGCGATAACCATATTTTCATGCGTCCCCAATAAAAAAATACTTTATCTTCAGGAGGAAACTGATTTATATGGGCCAGCACCAAAAGATTCTGTACTCCGGGTTTACAATATTGATGACTACGAATACCATCTTCAGCACGAAGATGCACTCAGCATTCAGATCAGTACATTAACACCAAAGGAATATGATTTTTTTTCGCAAGGACTTCCTCAGTCCAGTGGAAATACCAGTAATTCCAGACAGGGTAGTGGTGCCATTTATGGATATCTTATTGATAAAAATGGTGAGATAGAATTTCCAGTAGTAGGTAAGGTAAAGTTTGCAGGGCTCACTATTTATGAAGCTGAAAATATGGTTCAGGAAATGGCAAAGGAATATCTCGAAGAGCCCGTAGCTAAAGTGAGGTTACTAAATTTCAGGTATACAGTAGTTGGAGAGACCGGAGATGGAGGTGAGACTGTCACTACCTACAATAACCGTTTGAGTATGATGGAAGCCATTGGTCTTGCCGGAGGATTTGGCGAACTGGCCGATTTGCAAAATGTAAAAGTGATACGCCAACACGAAAATATGGCCGAAATCCATTACGTGAACTTGTTAGAGGAAGGATTTATTTCTTCTCCTTATTATTATGTACATCCAAATGACATTATTGTAGTTCCTCCGCTCAAACAAAGAACATTTAGGCGCTATTTCGGTCAAAACTTGGGATTGATTGTTTCTTCACTTTCCTTATTTATCTTGGTGTTGAACTTGGTAACTAAATAAAATTTGTGGAAAAAAGACCCGATAATTTGAGCCAGAAAAATGACACTGATGAAATCAAAAAATTCATCATTAATATCCTTGCCAATTGGCAATGGATTGTATTGTCATTGGCTATTGCTCTCACGATTGCTTTTCTTGTTAATCGGTACACTACACCAATCTATGGTGTTTATACCACAATTCTTTCAAAAAAATACCATAAACAGCGATCCAGCAAGACTTTGGACGTGATTCAGGGAAGCGAATACTTTTCTACTGAAAAGGACATTAACTGGGAGGTAAATGTGCTAAAGTCCTTTAGGGTAGTGTCAGAAACGGTCAAAGAGCTCAATTGGGGGGAGTCTTATTATAAGGAAGGAAATTTACGAACAACAGAACTGTATCCATATAGCCCGATAAAGGTGGAGAGTGATACTTTAAGTGAAAATATTCCTTATGGAATCCTATTTGATTGCTTGGTTTTAGGTGAAAATAAATTCGAACTTTATACTGAAGACAAAATTTGGCAACCCTTAGTAGAGGGGCGCAAATTCCGTTTTGGAAGCCAAGAAGATATAAATGCTTGGTCATTTGTTATTAATCAAAAAGGTAATTTGGTTGAAGACGAAATTATTAGTTTTCATATAAATAAATTAGAAAGTTTAGTTAATCAATATCGTGGGAAACTAAATGTTGGATGGTTGGCCAAAGGATCTGCAGTATTGAAGTTGTCCCTTGTTGGAGAGACTCCTCAAAAGGAGATTGATTTTTTGACAAAAATATCAAAAATAATTGAGCAGTTTTCAATAGATGATAAGAATGTAACTGCAGTTAAAACCATAGATTTCATTGATTCTCAACTTACCTTAATATCTGATTCGCTTTCCACTACAGGGAAAACGATGCAGGACTTTAAGTTAAAAAATCGTGAGCTAACCATGGGTTCTGAACAGGTTTTTAATAAAATTAATCTGTTGGAGGAAGAAAAGTATCAATTGGTACTTACCAATCAATATTTGGATTACCTCGAAGATTATATCAAAAACAAACGTGATACTGAGGTGATCGCACCAAACACCATAGGTGTAGAAGCTAGCCTGCTCAATAGCCTGATTGTAGAATATGTGAACATCCGAATGAAGGAACGTACCCGGAATACCCAGTTGTATAAAGACAGTCCTTTGTATAAGTATCAAAACAAGGAACATAAAGATCTTTTGGTAGAATATTCGCAAAGCATCCTAGAAAGTGTTCAGACCTCAAGAGATCGGAATGATTTTCAGATCAAAGAAATAGAAGAGCGTAAAAACAGCTATCTCAGCGAAATGAAGAATCTATTGGAAGATGAAAGGGAGTACAAGGATTTTCAGAAATTGTTTGATCTCAATGAGAGATTTTATATCATGTTACTTACGGAAAAGGTTACCGCAAGTATAGCAAAGGCATCTCAGGAATCCGACTATGCCGTTTTGGATGCACCGCGCAGGGATGGTCCTCCAATCTCTCCAAAGACTCAACAGAATTATATCTATGCGTTGGTTTTGGGCTTGGGCATACCAATAGGTATTTTTTATCTAATAGGATATTTAAATCCATTTATCATTTCCAAAGACGATTTAGATAGACACTCAGACATGCCGTTGTTAGGAATGATAGGTAATGATCCTAGCAATGTCCAAATAGTTTGTAAAGAAAAACCAAAATCTGCCATTGCAGAATCATTTCGAAATTTACGCGCAAATTTACAATACTTTCTGAAAGCGGGTGAAGGAACAAAAACCATATTGGTTACTTCATCAGTGAGTGGAGAGGGAAAAACATTTTGTTCTGCAAACCTGGCATATATCTATGCAATATCAGGAAAGAAAACGCTAGTTGTAGGAGCTGATTTGAGAAAACCCGCTTTATCGAAAATAATCAAACAAAAAAATAGTCGTGGTCTCAGTAGCTACTTGGCAGGTTTATGTGAATATGAAGAGTTGAGTGAACCCGCTATCACGGAAAATCTAAGCATTATACATAGTGGGCACGTACCTCCAAACCCATCAGAACTATTGGTAAGCGTTCGGATAAAGACCTTTATAGATAGGATCAAGGAAGATTACGAAGTGATCATTATAGATTCTCCACCCATAGGTATAGTGTCAGATGCGCTGCTTTTGACAAAGTATTCAGATATAAATATTATCTTGGTAAGGCAGGGAACTACTAGAAAAGGCTCCCTTGATATTATCAACAAGATGTTTTTGGATGGCAAGTTGATCAATCCTGCAATAGCCTTTAATGACATCGACTTTTCAAGAACAATATACGGACATAAATATGGCTATGGAAATAGATATGGTTATGGTTATGGTTATGGTTACGGACATGGCTACTACGACGATGAGCCGCGTAGGAAACCCAATTTATTAAGCAGGATATTTAGAAGTTCTTCAGATTCCTGAAAATATCATTTAAAGCGGCAAGATGGGCAGCTAAAACCCATCCCACATTTTTTTTGCTTTCAATATAAATATTTCTTTTATTTGAGTAATTTTTCTACTCATTCTGTAAATGCACTTATGGGAGTGAGGTGGCGAAGCTGTATGTTTAGTTCAATGGTTAAAAAGTTCATCGGTTCAAAGGGTAAATATTAAATCAAATTAATTGGCAACACATAAGGATCTAGATATTTAGAAGAATGGAATAAAGCTAGTGACTCATGTTTACTCTTTAACTAAGTCATTTCCTGAGGAGGAAAAATTTGGGTTAATCTCTCAAATGAGACGTTCAGCAGTTTCTGTACCATCCAATATTGCTGAAGGAGCAGCGAGAAAAAACGACCGAGAATATATATAATTTATTTACATAGCTTTAGGATCGCTGAGCGAATTGGAAACTCAGGTTATAATCTCAAGGAATTTGGGGTATCTTGAGAGCGATGATTGTTTAAATGAGATTGAAAAACTTATTAAATCACTTATTTATTTTATCAAATATTTTAAAAGCCTTCAGCACTAGTTATTGGTTTTAGTCCCTTAAACCAGTAAACTATTCAACTCGTGAACGAGTTAACCTTTGAACTCTTAACAATTGATCTCCACCCTCATCACTTCCAAAACGCGCATCAAACTCCTGTTGAAGTTTTTCCTCAATCCGGATAACTCCGCACATTTGCGTGGACTGGAAACTGAATTTGGAGAATCTTCCAATGCTATCCGATTAGAACTCAATCGACTGGAAGAGGCGAATATGTTGCATTCAGAGCATCAGGGAAATAGGAAACTGTTTAAAGTAAATGCTCAGCACCCGTTATATGAGGAAATCAATAGTATCGTAAAAAAATACTTTGGGCTTGATGTGATTATTGAGTGGATTGCCAATAAACTGGGAAATTTGAATGCAGTATACCTGACAGGTGATATCGCATTGGGCAAGGATAGTGGGTTGATCGATTTGGTATTGGTTGGCGAGATCGATCAAAACTATCTACTCAAACTTATCGCCAAAGCGGAAAAATTAATCAAACGCAAGATTCGGTATTTGATTTATAGCCAAGAGGAATTCATTGCCAGCCCCGAAAATAGAGATGGTTTGCTATTGGTTTGGAGCAATAGAAAATGATTAGAAGTAGTAAATCATATCAAATACCATAAAAAATAGTCATCGACACAATTCCGCCATTCTAACCACAAATGAAATCCTGGCACATTCTATATACCAAGCCGCGCAACGAAAAAAAGGTAGCAGAGCGACTGCAAAAGCATGGATTTGAAGCATATTGTCCACTTATAAAGACCGTGAGGCAATGGAGCGATCGTAAGAAAAAAGTGCAAGTTCCTATGTTTCCTTCTTATATTTTGTGTCGGATAGAAGAGCATAGAAGGCACGAGCTCTTGGAAGACCCTGGCATACTCAATTTTGTTTTTTGGTTGGGAAAACCTGCACTGCTCCGCGATGAGGAAGTGAAGGGCATTCAAATGATAGAAGAGGGCGGGAAAGAAATAAATATCTCCGGAAGTGGATTTGAAAAAGGACAGTTCTTAGAAATCCCCGAGGGGCCTTTTAAGGGAATGACTGGCAGGGTGGATAAACGGGACAAAAGAAAGGTCATTGTATTTGTGGAGCAGTTGGATTGTATGGTGAGCTTTAGGTATAAAGCTGAGTAAGCCCATCCCCGCCGTCGCTCCGAAGAGGCCTTTGCCGACGAAGAGTCTGGTGAAAAGAACAACCCCTCCAACGAAGAGCCCATCGCACTGTTCTACCGATATACTGAATTACCATTGATCCTGTGAACTGATCAACTATTGAACTTAAAAATGGACCAACATCAGAAAATAACAATATACAGCGCAGACAACACAGATAGATCTCTGCTGCGCCATCTCCGGGAAGTATTTCGCGAATTACCCGAGGCTCATGAGTTAGGCTATCGGCTGTTCAAGAGAAACATCAGAGCCATGTACCGCCAGTCTTTGCTTGGTGTTGTATGGGCGATATTTCCACCCCTCATCACGGCGGCACTCTGGATTTTTCTGCGAGGAAACAATGTGATGAGCCTTGGAGAGACTTCGGTTCCCTATCCTGTTTTTGTGCTGGTGGGCACCATGCTTTGGCAAATTTTCACGGAGTCAGTATTAGCACCTTTAAAATCCATAACCACCAATAAATCCATGTTGATCAAGATCAACATTCCCCGTGAGGGATTGCTGTTGTCAGGAATTTATGAAGTGTTCTTTAATGTGCTCATCAAAATATTTTTACTGGCCATTATCTTTATTGCTTTTAGTCAGCCATTATCAGTGTCCGTTATATGGGTTTTGCCGGGTATTTTGAGCATTATTATATGTGGATTCTCTATTGGATTGCTCTTGACACCCATAGGTATGCTATATACGGATATACAAAGAGGATTGGGGATTATTCTACCGTTCTTAATGTACCTGACACCAGTCATTTATCCTTCCCCAAAAGATGGAGCAGTGGCTGTCATCATGAAGATAAACCCGATGGCCTCATTGTTGGTAGAAACTCGGAATTGGTTCACATCGCAACCAATGCAAGACCTCAATTTGTTTATGATATATACGGCAATTTTTATCTGTATATCCTTTTTGGGTATTATGATTTTCAGAATATCCATGCCAATGATCATTGAACGGATTGGTAGTTAAAAATATTAAAACAACCAAATCCCAACCCTACCGTCACTCAGAGCAGGGCACAGCCTGACGAAGAGTCTGGTAAACAATATAACAAGCCCAGAAGAAGAGTTCGGTCAAGCAAACCGTCACTTTGGCTGACGATAGGAAAGCAAAGAGACTCGAGTTATGAATAAAGAAAGCAGTATTACTAGCGGCTTAATTCAAGGGATAATTAGTTTTATTTAGGATCCAACCATGGAGAATTCAAAAGAAATTAGGTGGAAACAACGATATCTGGAGCTACAAAAGTCTCAGGCTCAACTGGAGAAAGCATTAGAAATAGCCAGCCCTGATGAGATATATCGTGCAGGGATCATTCAGTTCTTTGAGATGACGTTAGAACTCGCATGGAAAACCCTAAAAGATTATTTGGAAAGTCAGGAGCTAATTGTGCATACACCGAGAGAAACAATACAAATTGCTTTTAACTATAATATCATTAGAAATGGCCATGTTTGGATCGATGCTTTACAAAAAAGAAACCTAATGGCGCATACCTATGACGAAAGCAGGGCTAAAGAAGCGGAAGATCTAATCCGAAATAAGTATTTTCAGGAGTTAAGTACACTTGTTAACTATCTAAAAGAAAAACTGTAATGTCATTCGGTATTTCTAAAAATGATATCGAATACATAACAGAGGCCATAAAAAAACATCCCGAGGTGGAGAAAGCGGTTGTTTTTGGATCTAGGGCTATGGGTAATTTCAAGAATGGTTCTGACGTGGATATCGCTTTGTTTGGCGACAAGGTGAACTTTTCAGTAATCGCACAGATCAAAGACGAACTACAAGAAGAAAGTCCAATGCCCTATTTGTTTGATATTGTTGACTTTACACATTCTAAAAGCAATGGATTGAAAGATCATATTAGCCAATTTGGGATTACATTATTTTGTAGAATCAATAACGTAGATTAATACTCACAACGCCCAACCACACCGTCACTCTGAGGAGGCTTTTGCCGACGAAGAGTCTGGTGAAAAGAACAATAACAAAACAACAATTAATCAATGAAAGACGATGTCCTGGTAAAAGTAGAAGGTGTTTCCAAGAAATTCTGCCGTGACCTGAAGCGCTCCCTTTGGTATGGAGTAAAGGACATTTCCAGCGAACTGTTCGGTGCGAATAAAAACGGCCAGTTACGTCCCAAGGAGTTTTGGGCTGTAGACGACGTGAGCTTCGAGCTGAAACGTGGCGAATGCTTGGGCCTCATTGGCCATAACGGTGCCGGCAAGAGTACACTGCTGAAGATGCTCAACGGTCTGATAAAACCCGACAAAGGTTCCATTACCATGAAAGGCCGTATCGGTGCCTTGATCGAACTAGGATCGGGTTTCAACCCAATTCTGACTGGCAGGGAAAATATATACAACAACGGCGCCGTGCTTGGTTTTAGCAAAAAGGAGATCGATGCCAAGTTCGATGCCATTGTGGAGTTTGCGGAGATCGGCGAATTTTTGGATACCCCAGTGCAAAACTACAGCAGCGGCATGAAGGTACGACTGGGGTTTGCAGTGGCCTCACAGATGGAGCCGGACGTGCTGATTATTGATGAGGTACTAGCTGTAGGGGATGTAGGTTTTAGAGCAAAATGTTTCGGTAGGATTGGAGAGTTACAAAACAATTGTGCTGTAATTTTTGTAAGCCATGCCATGAATCAAGTTAGCAGACTGAGCACGTCACTCATCCATCTAAGCCAGGGAAAAATAGAATATCAAGGAAATGCAATGTCTGAAGGGATAAACCAATACCTTAATGGATTTACTGGCGAATCTTTTAAAGTATTAGGTGATGTACAAGCCATCAAAATTGAAGAACTACTAATCAATAACGTGGACGTTAATCAAGGCGAAATAGATCTTAAACAGTTCGAACAAGTAAGTATCGATTTAAAACTTAAGAAAGAAATAGATTGTGAAATATTTAGAGTTGGCTTTTCTATCTCAGATCAGGAGTTAAAAGGTGTAGCTACTATTGTCGATATGGGAGATAATAACATTTTTGTAGCTAAAAACGGAATGATTCATGTGAATACTACTTTTGAAAATTATATGGCTCCAGGGAAGTTTTATTTGGCAATACACATTAATAAATATGATAATGGTAGGAGGGAGTTTCTATCCGAATTTAGACAGATCAGCGCACTCATGGTCACGGGAAATCATATGTTTACAAATATACCGATTCATATTAAATCTAAATTTACAGGCACATTATTAAAAAAAGATGCTAAATAATAAATCTATACTGATCACCGGGGGAACTGGTTCCTTTGGCAAACAATTCGTGAAGACAATTCTGGATAAATTTCCTGATATCAAACGTCTCGTAATCTATTCAAGAGATGAGTTGAAACAATTTGATATGGCACAATCATATCCTGTGGATAAATATCCAAATGTCCGCTTTTTTATTGGAGATGTGCGGGATGGGGAACGTCTTAGGCGTGCCTGTGAAGGCATTGACACCATTGTGCACGCAGCAGCCCTCAAGCAGGTGCCGGCCGCCGAGTACAACCCCATGGAGTTTATCAAAACCAATGTGATGGGGGCAGAAAACGTGATCAATGCTGCCCTAGATACCAATGTCAAGGATGTGGTGGCATTATCTACCGACAAAGCCGCAGCACCTATCAATCTGTATGGAGCGACCAAATTATGCTCAGATAAATTGTTTATAGCAGCCAATAATATCAAGGGGCATCGCAATTTGAAATTTTCAGTTGTGAGATACGGTAACGTGATGGGATCAAGGGGTTCTGTGATCCCTTTTTTTCTGAACAAAAGAAAAGAAGGTGTTTTGCCAATCACAGATGAAAGGATGACGAGGTTTAATATTTCTCTGGATGAAGGAGTTAACATGGTGCTTCATGCCATTGGTCACGCCAAGGGTGGAGAAGTATTTGTACCTAAAATTCCATCCTATAGAATTACAGATGTTGCGGAAGCCATCGGGCCTGAGTGTGAAATGGAAAATGTTGGTATCCGTCCCGGTGAAAAGATCCATGAGGAAATGATCACCGAATCGGACTCACAGAACACGCTTGATATTGGCACCTATTATGTCATTCTTCCAAATGGCCATAAGTTGAAAGAGGCTTATTTGAAAGAAGACAATTGCAGTTCGGTACCAATAGGATTTTGTTATAATTCCGGAACCAATGATTCCTGGTTGAATGTGGAGGACTTGAGAAGGCTCGTTATTGAGCATGTTGACCCAACTTTTTCAGTATAACAATGCACGCAATTCCATACGGAAAGCAACATATTACAGACGAAGATATTCAGGAAGTAGTTAAAACACTACGATCTGATTATCTGACTCAGGGACCACGCATTGCCGAATTTGAGGAAAATTTTGCAAAATATGTTGGGGCCAAGCATGCGGTGGCAGTGGCCAATGGTACAGCCGCGCTTCATTTAAGTGTATTGGCACTCAATGTCAAGGCGGGTCAAAAAGTCATTACTACGCCCATCACATTTGCAGCTTCGGCCAATTGTGTGAGGTATTGTGGAGGTGATTTGTTTTTTGCTGACATAGATCCCAAGACGTATCTTCTGGATATTTCCAAAGTGAGACAGTTGTTGGAAGGAGCACCCAAAGGAACTTACAGTGGAATCATACCTGTGGACTTTGCCGGGCGAGCTATCAATCTGGAAGAATACAAAATGCTTGCTGATGAATTCGGATGTTGGCTATTGGAAGATGCCTGCCATGCACCCGGAGGATATTTTCTAGATAGTGCAGGCAATAAACAACATTGTGGCAATGGCAAGTTCGCCGATCTGGCCATCTTCTCTTTTCATCCTGTAAAGCATATCGCCGCCGGGGAAGGAGGCATGATCACCACCAATAATGATGGATTATATGATGCCCTTCTCAATCTTCGGACTCATGGCATTACCCGGGACGTTAAAAAGCTACAAAATCCCATGGAATTCGCTTGCGGAGGCGTACATTCTGAGGAATGGCCTGGATGGTATATGGAAATGCAAACCTTGGGATACAACTATCGTTTGACAGATTTTCAGGCTGCCTTGGGAAATAGCCAACTCAGCAGAGCAAACGAGGGATTGCAGAAAAGACAAGAAATTGCTCAACACTACGCGGATGCTTTTGATGATGATTGCTTTTTTCAAGGGAAAATACGAAGTCAGTCCGGTGTAATCGATGGGCATGCCTACCATCTTTACATTTTGGAAGTGGAAGATAGGCTTGGGTTATACAACCATCTTCGAGCCAACAATATTTATGCTCAAATCCATTATATTCCTGTCCATCTAATGCCTTACTATAGACAATTTGGGTGGAAGGAAGGGGATTTGCCCATGGCTGAAGATTACTACAAACATTGCATCAGCCTTCCAATGTATCCAACACTTGACAGAGATGAGCAGGATTTCGTCATAGAGAAAATTAAAGAATACTACCTTGGCTAACCTCTGTATCATTCCGGCGAGAGGTGGAAGCAAGCGGATTCCGGGAAAGAATATCAAGGAATTTTTAGGAAAACCTATCATTGCGTATTCTATAGAAGCCGCCCTGAAAAGTGAGCTGTTTGAAGAAGTAATGGTTTCTACGGATGATGAGCA
>JAUHYU010000123.1 GCA_030426345.1 Bacteroidia bacterium | reverse complement strand
CCTCTGTAGCGAACCAGTTGATACAAGGTGGTAAATACAGTTTGTTCGATAACTTCAGGACTCTTTTTACAGAAGAAGGACAAGCCGGTAATCCAGAGATCATTTTTTCAACCCGATATATAGCACCGGACATTAATTCCGATCTGGATATACGTTGGTCATGGCACGGAGTTATTAACCCAATGAGACAACTTGTTGATGCTTTTGAATGTACCGATGGTCTTCCTATCACAACCTCAACTTTATATGACCCTTCCAATTGGAGGCTAAACCGTGATCCACGTTGTTTATTGACCGTAAAGGCTTATGAAGATGAAGTTGTTAACTCGGCTGGAGAAACCGTAGGATTTGCCTACAATAACTTAGGGAATGGTTTTAATCCCGTGAAGTATTGTAATTGGGATGAGCTTCCCATCGACTATAGTACACAAAGCAATCAGGACTGGATACATTTAAGGTATGCAGATGTATTGCTCATGTATGCAGAAGCGCAAAATGAGGCAAGTGGCCCTGATGCCTCGGTTTACGATGCCATTAATGAGGTTAGAGCAAGACCTGGTGTAGATATGCCTCCAATTCCAGCAGGATTGTCAAAGGAGGAAATGAGACAACGCATTAGAGATGAAAGAAGGGTTGAATTGGCACTTGAAGGGCTTAGATGGAGTGATGTTAGACGATGGAGAACGGCCGAAGTTTATATTCCTACCGTAATTGATGTAGGTGGAGTACAGCGTAAATTTGATCCATCTAAGAATTATCTACTGCCATTTCCACAAACAGAAATGGATATCAATGACTTGCTGGAACAAAACCCAGGATACAATTAATTGTCAGCGGATTAAGGGTTTTTACGATTTCAGATCGGCTTTGACCTTTAACTTTTGAGAATTATTCGTATAGTCTAATAGGCTGGATTTGTTTAAGGACTGCCAAAACAGGCAGTCCTTTTTAGATAAGAAATGTAGTTAATTATACTTATGGATATTAATTTTAAAATAGTCAAAATAAAAAGATGAGCCGGTTTGAGAAGTATCTCTATTTGTCGAACTGTTTTTTTAACTAAAACCCCTCAAAATCCATGAAAATAGCGATTAGATTGATTTATTTTTTACTCATATTATTCTTAGCCGTTGCTTGCGCGGATAAATCTGCCCAAAAACCTATTAAAATCCATGATTTGGTTTTTGATGAATTGGCAAATACTTGGGATGAAGCCATGCCGCTCGGCAATGGGATGGTGGGCAATTTGGTTTGGCAAAAAGAAGGTAAACTCCGCTTTTCTCTGGACCGTGCAGATTTGTGGGATTTACGGCCAATGGCAAATATTGATTTTGACAAATGGAAATTCAAGGATGTATACCAACATTGGAAGGACGGTAAGTATTCCGAAGTGCAACAAACATTTGATGTGCCATACAATCAATTGGTGGCACCTTCTAAGATTCCTGCCGGGGCTTTGGAATTTGATATTCAAAAACTGGGCAAAGTGAAATCGGTCAGGTTGGATGTTGAGCGGGCCTTCTGTATTATAGAATGGGAAAATGGTGCAAAACTCACGACTTTCGTGCATGCGACGGAACCAGTCGGATGGTATAAGTTTGAAAATATTCCCGAGCCTCTGCAATTGGAACTTGTTTCTCCGGCTTACAATAGAAAAGGAGACGGTAAAAAGGTGGATCAATCCATGAGCGATTTAGATCAGTTGGGATACCCTCAAGGGGAAATAGAGAAAGGTGACAATTCATATACTTATAATCAAAAAGGCTGGGGCGATTTCACCTATCAAATTCACACACAATGGAAAACGGTCGAAAACAGCTTGGAGGGATGCTGGTCTGTGTCCTCTGCCAATACAGGCTGGGAGGCCAAACCAAATGCACAGAAAATGGTGCAAAAATCCATGAAATCAGGAATGGATGTTTCAGCTAAAGAACATCAAAAGTGGTGGGACAATTATTGGGCGCAGTCGTCAATATCTATTCCGGATTCTTTACTCGAAAAGCAATATTATCTGGAGATGTACAAGTTTGGTGCAGCTGCACGAAACGATGCTCCACCGATTGCCTTACAATCTGTCTGGACAGCCGACAACGGCAAATTACCACCGTGGAAAGGCGATTTTCACCATGACCTAAATACGCAATTAAGCTACTGGCCGTCATATATGGGAAATCACTTATATCTGGAAGATGGTTTCCTTAATTGGCTTTGGAAGTATCGACCTGCATTTAAGAAATACACTAAAGATTATTTTGGAGTGGAAGGCATGAACGTGCCGGGGGTCACCACATTGGAGGGCGAGCCCATGGGAGGGTGGATTCAATATTCTATGGGGCAAAGTGTAGCTGCATGGCTGGGACAGCATTTTTATTTGCATTGGCGGTTTTCGATGGATCGCGATTTTATGGAAAATCGCGCCTATCCATGGATCAAGGATGTGGCTATTTATTTGGATCAGATGGCAGAGAAAACAGAGGATGGTAAAAGGAAATTGTTGATGAGCTCCAGTCCTGAGATTTATGATAATTCTCCCAAAGCATGGTTTGAGGAAACAACAAATTTTGATTTGGCTTTAATCCGATGGACGTACGGGAAAGCGGCTGAATTGGCTACAGAACTGGGGTTGAATGATGAGGCGGATAAGTGGAAAAACATTCTTGCTGAGTGGCCCGAACTCGCTGTCGATCCAGAATCAGGGATGATGTTTGCCCCCGGCTTTCCTTACAATGAATCGCATAGGCACTTTTCTCATTTGATGGGGATTCACCCCCTTGGGCTGGTTGATTATTCCAATGGTGAAGCTGATAAAATTATTATAGATCATACCTTGTCAAATCTGGAAAAGCAAGGCACAGACTTGTGGGTTGGGTATTCTTTTAGTTGGCAGGGCAATCTGTATGCCCGAGCATTCGATGGCGACAAAGCTGCGGAGGTATTGCGGACTTTTGCCGAATGTTTTTGTCTTAAAAATTCCTTTCATGTCAATGGCGATCAGTGCAAGGCTGGGCATTCCAAATTTACATATCGTCCATTTACCCTTGAGGGCAATTTTGCTTTTGCCTCTGGCATTCAGGAAATGCTGCTGCAAAGCCATACCGATGTGGTTCGGGTTTTTCCGGCGATTCCCGGTTCATGGAAAAATGTAGCTTTCCAGCAATTGCGGGCACAGGGAGCGTTTCTGATTTCTGCTGAAATGAAAGGAGGCACCGTGGTAAACGTAACTATAGCCTCAGAGAAGGGAGGTAAAATATCACTCAAAAATCCATTCAAAAACCATGAAATCGAATCATCGAAAGCCATGGAATTGATGGGAGATATTATTGAAATAGAGTTGCAAAAGGGAGAAGTCGCTCATTTGAAAATAAAAGGATAAGAGATTTAAGTGCCACCAAAGATGAAATGTAAATTTAGTTTGATAGCCAGCTTGCTTTTTCTGCTGTGGGCTACCACTCCTGTTGCTTCTTTATTTGCGAAGAAAAAAGCAATCGATGTGTACCTGATTGGCGGACAATCCAACGCGACCGGACAGGGCTACATGGTCAACTTGCCGAAAGACTTTGAAATTGATACTTCAGTACAGATTTTTTATTCCGATGGATTGAGAGGAGAAGGAAAACCTTTGGAGTGGTCGCCATTGTGCCAAGCGTCAGAATCGCCTGATCGCTTTGGTGTGGAACTGAGCATGGGGACTAAATTGAAAGAACTAAATCCGCAAAAGGAAATAGCTATTATCAAACATGCACTTTCTGGATCTAATTTGTTTGAACAGTGGAATCCCGGTATTAATAAAAAGGATACAGCCAATTTTGGAGAAGAGTTCAAAAAATTTGTCCAAACAGTGGAGGAAGGAATGCAGAAATTGAGGGATGCAGGATATCGGCCTATGATCCGGGGGATGGTTTGGCAGCAGGGAGAGGGTGATGCGCGTTTTGATTCCGGCAAGGAAAATTCCGAAGATTATGGAAAAAACCTAAGTCATTTTATCCATCGCATGCGCCAACAGCTTCGATTCAAAAGGATGCTATTTGTATACGGTTATGTCATTCCAGTGCAGATGCCAAGGTTTACCGGAAGGAAAGATGTAAGACAAGGCCAACGAAACGTGGATCAAGATTCTGGTGACCGATTGGCAGTGAAAAGGGCTTTTGTTGTAGAGACGGATGATTTGCCACTCAGATGTGACGAGCCGAATTCCCCCTACCCGGAAGATAAAGTTCATTTTAACACTTTTGGCATTTTGGAATTGGGGGATATTTTTGCGAAAAAGATCGATCAAAATCTGAACTGATTTCATGGAAAAACAAGGCTTTTTGGTGGTAAAAAAGAGCTAAAGGCTATTTAGTATTGATGGGAATTTTTTTTGGTTGAAAACCATACTAATTTAGTGAAAACAAAATTTGATTTTATAAACTAACCAAAATGAAAACTACCACGCTCACAGTTCTATTTTCTATAGGCATCATCAGCTGCATCTATGCCCAATCGATAACAGTTGCCTCTTTTAATATGAAGTATAGCATCGAGGAAAACCACGAAAAAGATTCTGTCAATGGGCAAGATTGGCAAAGACGGGGTCCGGTGGTCGCGTCCATGATTCGATTCCATGAGTTTGAAATCGTGGGTACTCAGGAATGTCTCTTACATCAACTGACGGATTTGTCAGAATGGTTGCCGGAATATAGTTATGTTGGAATTGGCAGGGAAGATGGTGAGCAAGCAGGTGAATTTTCGGCGATATTATACAACACAAATCGTTTTAAGGTATTGGAAAAAGGCGATTTTTGGTTGTCTGAAACCCCCGAAAAACCATCGTTGGGTTGGGATGCTACATGTTGCAACCGGATATGCTCTTGGGCGTATTTTCAGGATGTTGAAACAGACAAGCGCTTCTATTTTTTCAATGTTCATTTCGATCATCAAGGGGTCGTTGCGCGTAAGGAAAGTAGTAAATTAATTTTGTCTAAAATAAAAGACATTGCTGGTAATAACCCGGTGGTTTTGACCGGGGATTTTAATGGCAGCCGTGATAGCGAATGGTACAAAACACTGGCAAACTCCGAGCAATTAACAGACTCTTATGATGAAGCCAAGGATCCCTACGCCAACAATGGTTCCTTTAACGGATTTCGGCCTTTCCCGTCAAGCAACAGCGTGATTGATCATGTATTTGTTACCAAACAATTCAGCACACTTAAGTGGGGGATTCTGACGGATACCTATCATGGAAAATTCCCATCAGATCATTTTCCCGTGATGGTAAAATTGAAATTTGAATAAGGGTTAGATTATTGATATGAATCGGATACTTTTTGTAAATACATTTTTGCTGACATTTTTTGTTATGTCTGTGGCTTTCGCTCAAGTAACTGAGCGGACCCGGCCTGTAGAATGGAATAGCTTGGTGTTTGGAGGTAGGTTTATGGATAGATTCCTGCCGATGCCAACAAACGGCCCGTTGACATCAGATACCTGGGGAGCGGCCAATGTGAAACCGCGGTACATTGACAACGGTATTGAGGATAACAAATGGTCGTATTGGGGTGGAAATGCAATACTTGGCGATGATGGAAAATACCACCTTTTTGTATGTCGTTGGAGGGAAGATTCCCCCAATGGCCATAACGAATGGCGCAACTCCATCGTGGTGCATGCCGTGGCGGAAGATTCCTTTGGGCCTTACAAAGTGATCGAAACTATTGGACCCGGGCATAATCCGGAAGCTTTTAGATTGCAGGATGGTCGCTACGTTATTTATGTGATCAATGGCTACTACATATCAAAAGGCCTTGCAAGTCCATGGGAATATAGCAAATTTGAATTTGATCCCCGTGACAGAAAAATTATTGAGGGGCTGTCCAACCTGAGCTTTGCCCAACGCGAAGATGGTTCCTACTTGATGGTGTGCCGTGGAGGGGGTATTTGGTTTAGCAAAACAGGTATTTCTCCATACAACCAAGTGACGGACGAGCGGGTGTACCCCCCAGTAGATGGACGCTTTGAAGATCCAGTAGTTTGGCGAACGGATATTCAGTACCACATGATCGTAAATGATTGGCTGGGGCGCATAGCTTGGTATTTGCGGTCTAAGGATGGCATCCATTGGAAGGTGGATCCGGGAGAAGCTTACCAACCGGGAATTGCCAGATACGAAGACGGAACTGTCGTGGATTGGTTTAAATACGAAAGAATAAAAGTATTGCAGGACAAACTCGGACGTGCCACGCAGACTCACTTCGCTGTGATCGATACGCTGAAAAAACAGGATAAAGCCAGCGATACCCATAGCTCCAAGCACATTATTATCCCGTTGACAGTTGGAAGGAAAATTTCTATTTTGGATAAAAAGAAAATCGATGAAAATACCAAATCCATTCGTGTGAAAATATTGGCAGAAGCAGGGTTTGATCCGTTTGCAGATATGGATACCAATTCGCTGCGGTTTGGGGCATCGGAAGAGGTGAACTTTGGCAGGGGGTGCAAAGTGCAAAAAACTGAGAAATCAGGAAAGGACATGATTGTTATTTTTGATGGTAAAGGCAATGGTTTTGCTGAGGATAATTTTGCAGGGAAGTTGTTGGGGAAAACCAATGACGGGAAGTTGCTTTTTGGCTATGCGCGATTGCCATGGGTAAATTACATGGAGCCTGCATTATCTGCCAGACTGCCCGAAGTCAAAGTGAATGGAGATTCCAATATTGAAATTGAAGTTCAGAATTTCGGACAGGTACCTTCTCTACAAAGCGATATAAAAATTGAATACCAACAAAATGGTCAATTCGAGAAGCTCGCATCGGCAATTGTTCCCGTTTTGAATCCCTTTGAAAAAACAACCATTAAAATGAAAGGGGAATTACCGTTTCCCAAGGAACAGGAAATCAAAGTAACCATTTATCCTAAAGGACAGGAACCAGTATTACTGCATGGAATCATGGATTTTTAGGCCTTTTCTGCGATAGAAGGAGGGTGTGAGGGTAGAGACTATCGGTATAAAATATATTTCCCAAAAGCATCTTGCGATTCATTCTTCAAGTTGAAAATATTATCTACTTTTGCAGCATTGAATAAACCATGGATTTTTGGAGCATTTTTGATGCTCAGGATCAAACTAGGTTCGAGATGCTATTTCAGTTAGAATCAAGAGCTACTTTCATAGTCTAAAGTCATTAAAATCCATGGTATAAATAAATGAAATATGAGTGAGCAAAAGGTAAAAATCACACTTCCTGATGGATCGATAAAGGAATATGATAAGGGCGTTACAAGTCATGAGGTTGCAATGGGAATCAGTGAAGGCTTGGCAAGAAACGTGTTGGCGGCAAAAGTAAATGGAACTGTTTGGGACTCCAATAGACCAATTTTGGAAGATGCTACCGTGCAGTTGCTCACCTGGAATGATGATGGAGGGAAGAACACATTTTGGCATTCTTCAGCACATTTGATGGCGGAAGCACTTGAAGCGTTATATCCAGGAGTCAAATTTGGGATTGGCCCACCAGTAGAAACTGGGTTCTATTATGATGTGGATTTTGGTGAGCAGGAATTTGATGCTGCAGATTTGGAAAAAATAGAGCAGAAAATGACCGAGCTTGCTCGGCAGAAAAATGCATTCATCCGAGAAGATATTTCCAAAAAGGATGCTGTCGCATATTTCACCGACAAGGGAGATGAATATAAATTGGAATTGCTGGAAGACCTCGAAGACGGAACAATTTCATTTTATAAACAGGGAAATTTCACTGACTTGTGCCGTGGGCCACATATCCCAAATACGGGTGTGATCAAAGCCATAAAGCTTATGAATGTGGCTGGCGCCTATTGGCGTGGCGATGAATCTCGTAAGCAACTGACCAGATTGTATGGGGTGACATTTCCTAAAAAGAAGGAGTTAGATGAATACCTAACTTTATTGGAGGAAGCCAAAAAGCGGGATCATAGGAAACTCGGTAAGGAATTAGAACTGTTTGCCTTCTCGGAGAAAGTAGGGCAGGGGCTACCTTTGTGGTTGCCCAAAGGAACAGAGTTGAGAGAAAAGCTAACAAACTTCTTAAAGAAAGCCCAGGCAAAGGCAGGTTATGAAGGAGTAATCACGCCACACATCGGAAGTAAGAGTTTATATGTTACTTCAGGTCACTATGAAAAATACGGGGAAGATTCTTTTCAACCGATACGTACACCGAATGAGAATGAAGAGTTTCTGTTGAAACCGATGAACTGCCCACATCACTGTGAGATTTATAAAACACGGCCTAGATCATATAAAGAATTACCGCTGAGATTGGCTGAGTTTGGTACTGTTTACCGATATGAACAAAGTGGAGAGCTGCATGGGCTAACAAGGGTACGTGGATTTACACAGGACGATGCGCATATTTTTTGTCGGCCGGATCAGGTAAAAGACGAGTTCAAAAAAGTGATCGACTTGGTTTTATATGTTTTCAAAACTTTGGGATTTGAAGATTTTACGACTCAAATTTCACTTCGAGATCCAGAGAATAAACAGAAATACATTGGCGATGATGAAGCTTGGGAAAAAGCAGAAAGTGCCATTATAGAAGCGACACAAGAAAAGGGGCTAAAAACCATAACAGAGTTAGGAGAGGCAGCTTTTTATGGGCCTAAGTTAGATTTTATGGTTAAAGATGCGCTGAAGCGAAGCTGGCAGCTGGGAACGATACAAGTCGATTATAACCTACCAAAGCGATTTGAGTTGGAATATGTAGGTGCTGATAATCAAAAGCATCGTCCCGTCATGATCCACCGTGCGCCATTTGGTTCGTTGGAACGATTCGTAGCGATATTGTTGGAGCATACTGCCGGAAAATTCCCATTATGGCTCAGTCCGCTGCAATACATTATTTTACCGATTTCTGAAAAATATGCAGACTATGCAAATCAGGTAAACGGGTTATTGAGCGAGAGTGAACTGAAAGGATATGTAGATCACAGGGATGAGAAGATCGGGAGGAAAATCCGGGATGCAGAAATGGCCAAAATCCCATACATGATGATTGTAGGTGAAAAGGAGGCTGATTCCGGTTCCGTTTCTATTCGTAAGCAGGGCGAAGGTGATATAGGGACATTTGCAGAAGTAGAACTTGTTTCTTTTATGGATAAGGAAATCGAGAAAAGTTTAACTGCTAATGTGAAATAAACATATAACTATTTATACATAGAAATTTTAATTGCAAAAATTTATAATGATATTTGCAACTTTGTTTTTAAGACATAAAAAAAGGAGGTAAAAATTAGTAAACAAAGACCCTTTAGCAGAAATCGTAGAACATTCAGAGGTAGGGAAGAAGAGCCCTACAAAATTAATGGCAGAATCAATGCTACTCATGTTAGGGTAGTTGGCGAAAATGTCGAAGTTGGAATCTACGATATTCAACAAGCTTTGAGAATGGCGGAAGAGCAAAATCTGGATTTAGTAGAGATTTCGCCAAAGGCTGATCCACCTGTATGTAGGATCATCGACTATTCCAAGTTCAAATACGAACAAAAGAAAAAGCAAAAGGAGATCAAGGCCAAAGCACAAAAAACGGTAATGAAGGAAATTCGCTTTGGACCAAACACTGATGATCATGACTTTAATTTTAAATTGAAGCATGCCATCAATTTTTTGCAGGATGGAGCCAAAGTAAAGGCTTATGTTCACTTTGTAGGAAGGACAATTGTATTTAAGGAAAGAGGGGAGATTTTGTTACTGAAATTTGCGCAGCAATTAGAAGAATACGGTAAAGTGGAGCAGTTGCCAAAATTGGAAGGGAAAAGAATGGCGATCTTTATTTCACCAAAAGCAGTGAAGAAATAATAATTAATAAATTTATATAAAATGCCAAAAGTAAAAACGAAGTCAGGAGCAAAGAAAAGGTTCAAAGTGACTGGGAGTGGTAAGATTAAAAGAAAGCACGCTTTTAAAAGTCATATCTTGACTAAAAAGGAAACCAAGCAGAAGAGAAATCTAACAAAGGATGCATTGGTACACAAAAGCGATGAGCCACGTGTCAAAAAAATGTTAAACATTTAGTAAATTAATTTAGGCCAGAGTTGTAGGTAGAAAGTTTCAATATTGAACACCTCAATTCAAAACAAAACGATTAAGAAATGCCAAGATCAGTAAATGCAGTAGCTTCAAGAGCTAGAAGAAAAAAAGTCTTAAAATCAGCCAAAGGCTATTGGGGACGAAGGAAAAATGTTTGGACGGTAGCAAAAAATGCTGTTGAAAAAGGGATGACCTATGCCTACCGTGACAGAAAAGTTAAGAAAAGGGAATTTAGGGCGTTGTGGATACAACGTATCAATGCTGGTGCTAGAGAGCACGGATTGTCTTACGCAGTGTTGATGGGGAAACTCAAAGAATCAAAAATAGATTTAAACAGGAAGGTATTGGCAGATTTGGCCATGAACCACCCGGATGCTTTCAAAGCAGTTATAGATAAGTTGAAATAAAGGATTTATTCATATAGATATTTTTTTAAAAGCTCCTGATTCAGGAGCTTTTTTTATGGTCGAAATTTAATTTTATCTAGATGATATGTACCAAAGAGGATTGTTCGGGAACAATTATTCAAGTTGCATGGAGATTTGATGCTTTTTGCATGTTGCTGAATTTTTAGTATTGTATGAAAACCACTACTCGGTGAGCCATGAGAACTGAGATTGGCTTATATTTTACTGGAAATATTACCAATCGCACCTTATTTATCCAATTTGTGATGAAAAATATACCTAAGTAAGGTTGGTCCTGTATGCTTCAGGTATGGCTAACGAATCGATAGTACTTTAGCATTGTAATAATTATTCATGTCATGAGAAATCATGGCTTTCGAACTAATTATTTTTCATAGGTTGTGGTTTAATGTTTAGTGAAAAGTCGCGCACGCGGCTTTTCGCATTTATGGGTGTTTCTTCCTGACCACAAATGTTTCACAATATCATGGATTTTAGGTGGTTTTTTCCCTTTACAGAACGGTGGGGTAGTTATATGAGATAAAAGACAGCTATCTACTTGCTAAGTAAGTGAATTTATCCGTTATTATTGAACCAAAACTTTTTAGGAGGGGATGAGAAATGTGGCAACAACCAATTAAAAAAAGTAGCGAGGACGGGAGTTGAACCCGTGACCTCAGGGTTATGAATCCTGCGCTCTAACCAACTGAGCTACCTCGCCATTTTTTCGGAGTGCAAACATACAAATATCATTTTTAAACACAAATCCATTTCCGAAAAGAATTTTGTAAGTAGATATATTTATTATATATTGAAATCATTAAAAAACAGCTTTATGGAGAAGACCAAATTTGCCTACGAATATGAAATAAATGCCTCAAAAAAGATGCTGTATCCATATTTAACTACCCCGAGCGGCCTTGCTCAATGGTTTGCAGACGATGTAAATATAGATGAGGATAATATATATAATTTTATATGGGAAGGGGAAGACCATAACGCCAAAATGGTAAGTCATCGAACAAATTCCTTTGCCAGGTTTGTCTATTTGAATGCTGATAAAACTGAAGGCGACGATCCAGATTGGGTTGAGTTTAAAATTGATGTAAATGAAATGACACAAACCACCTATATCAAGATTCATGAATACTCTGAATTCGAAGATAAAGAGGAGCAAGCTGAAGTTTGGGAAGGATTATTATATGCATTGAAGGAAACTGTAGGCGGCTGATATCTTTTCATACCTTTGTATGCAATAAATGTTGTGGCCCACAGTTGATAGAAGAGGTGGTTGATAGATGAAAAAAATAGATAAGCTTATCCTTGGCTCTTTTTTAGGGCCATTTTTTCTGACATTTTTGGTAGTGATTTTTATACTACTTTCTCAATTCATGCTAAAGTATTTGGATGAGATAGTCGGTAAGGATTTGGGTACGGGAGTAATCGTACAGCTTATTTTTTATTTCAGCATTTTTATGACCCCCAATGCCTTTCCGTTGGCTGTGTTGTTGTCTTCCCTCATGACCTTTGGGAATTTGGGTGAGCATTTTGAATTGACCGCGATGAAAAGCTCCGGAATTTCCCTGATCCGGGTGATGGTGCCGATTTTTGCATTTTCTCTATTGCTGACGGTAGCGGCTTATTACTCCAATAACTACATAGTTCCCAAGGCCAACCTGAAAGCTTTTAGTTTATTATATGATGTCAAGCAGATGAAACCTTCTATGGATTTGAAAGAAGGGTCTTTTTACAATGGTATAGAGGGGTATAGTATAAAAGTGGGAAAAAAATATCCCGATGGTAAATCCCTTAAGGATTTAATAATTTACGATCACTCAGCGAAAAAAGGGAATAAGGACATCATATTAGCAGATTCTGGTAGAATGTACAATATTTTGAATGATAGGTATCTTGTATTGGAATTGTACAATGGGCAAAGTGTCCATGAAGAAGAAAACTCTAGTAGGCGATACGCTGCCCAGCTGCAGCCGGACCCTTTAGTGCGCAATTATTTTGATTCACAAAAAATAGTATTCAGCTTGGCCTCTTTCGACATGAAACGCACAAAGGAGGACCTTTTTTCAAGTAATCGATTGATGAAAACTTCTCAGCAATTAAGGGTTGATGTTGATTCTATGAAAACAGAGTACCAAGATAAAGTTGAAGAGGTAAAGGAGCGGAGCTTTATGTTTTTTGATTATCATTTGCAGGATATTGTAAGTGTGTTCAAACAAAGGGCACGTGAACGAGAAGAAAAGCAACGTGCAGAAGAGGAGGAAAAGGAACGCATAGAAAACGAAAGGGCGGAATTGTTACGCAAACAGGAAAAAGAAAGGTTGCAGGAGAAGGAGATCACCTTGGAAAAATCTTATGACTCTTCCGTAGTGATCAAAGAGAAGCCCGTACCTGTTGCATCAAATACCCTGAAAGAAAAACTCGATAAGCCACTGAAAAGCAAAGCAATTCCTAAAGGAGTAAATTCAAAATCAGTTTTGAAAAATGATTTGAATCTAAAAAGGAAGCATGAGTTTGATAAACAGAAGGAAAGTCTTGCCAAGGCTGAAACTCAAGAGGATGATTCAGTGATTGTAAAACCA
This sequence comes from Bacteroidia bacterium, assembly GCA_030426345.1. Classification (GTDB taxonomy): domain Bacteria; phylum Bacteroidota; class Bacteroidia; order Cytophagales; family Cyclobacteriaceae; genus JAAUQL01. The sequence goes on along the minus strand of JAUHYU010000123.1, from coordinate 856 downwards.
ACTTTTGAAGAAAATATGGTGGTAATTGATAGCCTAATGCATACAAAAGAAACAATCAAAGCTGCGTACAGCAAATCCTTGACGCATGTTCGTTATGTGAAAAATAACATGATGATGCGCAATACCCAACTAAAAACCCTGTTTACAGAAACCAATAAATTTGAGTTGGAACGATACAAAAAGCTGTCCTACGCCATTACCATATTAATTATGTTTTTTATTGGTGCGCCACTCGGGGCAATAATTAAACGGGGCGGATTGGGATTGCCGGTACTTATTTCACTTTCCTTTTTTATACTATTTTATGTGCTTTCGATGATGTGCGAAAAATGGACAAGATCAGATGTGATGGATCCATTGTTGGCTGCATGGGTTGCCAATATTATTTTGTTCCCAATAGGCATATTTTTCATGAAGCAAGCTAAGAATGATGCGCGCCTGTTTGAAATGGATTTTTACAACGTGGTTTTTCTGAAAATTAAAACCCAGTTTCATATACTAAAGGTAAAATTCAAACCGAGTAATTAGTTTGATTTGATATATATTCCTTATATCTTTGCAAGATTTTAAAAAATAAAGTAAAAAAATAGCTAACATGTATTTGACAAAAGAGACAAAACAAGAACTTTTTGAAAAGCATGGTCGGTTAAAGACAAAAGGTGATACTGGCTCTCCTGAAGCACAGATTGCTCTTTTTACCTTTAGAATTAACCACCTTACTGAGCATCTTAAAGTTAACAAGAAAGATCATTCCACAAGGATGGGCCTTTTGAGATTGGTAGGAAAACGAAGAAGACTTTTAGATTACCTTTCGCATAAAGAAATAGATCGGTACAGGGCAATCATCAAAGAGTTG
>JAUHYU010000178.1 GCA_030426345.1 Bacteroidia bacterium | reverse complement strand
CGAATTGCTGATATTGTGTGGGATGGAAGAGAAGAAACTGGGGAAAAGTTGGTCAGTGGAGTATATGTATTTAAGCTTTCTGTTCGTTCATTGGCTGATGGGAGCAAAAAACAGGCTAATCAAAAGTTGGTAATTATTAATTAATTATATTTGAAACTCATTAAATAATTTGTTAATGAAATTGAAATTAATTCTATTGTCTTGCGCGTTTTCAATCGGGTTTTCAACCGTATTTGCGCAGATAAATATTGCAGGGCAAGATTCGTCTAGAAGAGTGATTACGACGGCTGTTCCGTTTTTGCTGATCGCACCGGATGCCCGGGCAGGAGCTATGGGGGATGCCGGTGTTGCTACCTCGCCTGATGCTAATTCAACCTACTGGAATATTGCCAAGCTGACTATGATTGAAGATGATATGGGCTTCAGCCTGTCCTATACTCCTTGGCTTGGCAAGATCGTCAATGACATGAGTCTGTCTTACCTTTCTGGCTATTATAGAATCAACAAGGAACAGACCATTGGATTATCGCTCAGTTATTTTGATTTGGGGGATGTTCAGTTTACGGATCAAAACGGGGAATATTTGCAAGACTTTAACCCTAAAGAATTTTCATTGTCAGGATCTTACTCCAGGTTGCTAACCGAAGAAATGAGTGTTGGAGTTACTTTAAAGTATATCCACTCAAACCTGACGGGTGATTTTGTTGGCAACTCTGTGGGAGTGGATGATTCTCATCCAGGCAACAGCGTTGCGGCTGACATTGGTTGGTATTGGAATAAGGATATGGCCAAAAATTCCAACTTGGCCCTTGGTGCAACCATCACCAATATTGGCAACAAGCTCACATATTCCAGTAATGAAGAAAAAGTGTTTATCCCTACTGCATTGCGGTTTGGAGGGGCATATAAAATGGGCTTAGATCCATATAATACTTTGACACTGGCCATGGATTTCAGCAAGCTTATGGTGCCCACTCCTCCGGTATATGAAGTAGATGATAATGGAAGTGTAATTTATGATCAAAATGATAACCCGATAATTGCAAGAGGCAAAGACCCTAATCGTACATTGATCAGTGGTATGTTCGGTTCTTTTACAGATGCGCCAGATGGCTTTTCTGAAGAGATGCAAGAAGTAATGTGGAGTACCGGATTAGAATATTGGTACAAGGATTTATTTGCCGTAAGGGGTGGATATTTTTGGGAGCATAAGAATAAAGGGGATCGCAAATATTTCACCATGGGTTTGGGCTTGAGGTACAATGTCTTCGGGGTAGATTTTGCATATTTAGTGCCGATGGAGCGGGAGCATCCTTTGGCTGAGACACTTCGATTTTCTCTACATTTTAATTTCAACAATATGCAGTCTCAGGAATCCATCATGGATGAAGACACTAAATAATGTTGGATAGATCCATTGCCCCGGCTATTTTTGAGCCTCAAAAATTTGAACTTCCCACTCCACAGGTAATTGGGCTTAGTAACCAATCTAAGTTTTACCATGTCAATATTGGTGATCAACCTGTCATCAAGTTGGAGTTTGTTTTTAGGTCAGGAAACTGGTTTGAATCCATGCCTGGAGTAGCGTATTTTACCGGGAAAATGCTCTCCGAAGGAACCACATCTTTTATCTCCCGAGACATTTCAGAACTATTGGCTCAGTATGGTGCATTTGTAGAATTTCATTCCGGCATGGATTTCACAGATCTAAGTATCCATGTTCCGACTCAGCATTTCGAAAAAATTGTATCTGTAATCCATGAATTGCTTTTCCAGCCGACATTCCCGAAAAGCGAATTTGAGTTGATGCAGCAGATTCAAATACAACAACTGGCCATCCAGGAGCAAAAAAACAACTTTGTGGCCTCCAGACTTTTCCGGTCTAAATTGTATGGAGAACACCCTTATGGTCATCTGATGACTAAAGAAAATATTCAATCGATTTCGGTGGAATCTCTTCAAGATCATTATGAACAATATGTGCACGGAAGGTTTGATATCTTTCTGACGGGAAAATTTGAAGACTCGCTACCTGAAAAAATCGCCCAATATTTTGGGCAAGAGCTGAAACCTATTCCTGAGTTTGATGAAAATCAGGTTGCTCTGGAAAAGCAAACAGATATTTATAAAGAAATTCCTGATAGTTTGCAGTCTTCCATTTTCATGGGAAAACGATGCTTTAATAGGGAAGATAAGGACTACAGCAAGGCGTTGCTACTGAACGAAGTCTTTGGAGGATATTTTGGTTCAAGGCTTATGCAAAATATTCGGGAAGAAAAAGGGCTTACGTATGGTATTCATTCACATATGGCTTCGATGAAAAAGGATGCGTATTTCGTGATCAACACAAGCGTGAAGAAAGAAAACCACGGGCAAGCTGTCGAAGAAATCTGCAAGGAAATTGAAATACTAAAAACTGAGTTGATAGGAAATGAAGAACTTCATCAGGCAAAAAAGCACCTAAAGGGATCTATTCTCAATTCATTGACCACGCCATTTGTTATTACCGAAAAGATAAAAAATATCGAGCTGTATGGACTTGGCATGGATTTTTATACTAATTTGTTTGACGAAATTGACAATACCACAGCAGAAGAGCTGCATAGGATTGCTAATAGTCGACTCTTTGATTCCCCCCTTTCAACAGTAGTTGTTGGATAATATTCCCCTTAATTTTTTATGTGACTTCCTCGGGGCGTAGCCAGCAAAGGACATTACAACTCTTTGCAAAAAAAACCATGGAG
>JAUHYU010000122.1 GCA_030426345.1 Bacteroidia bacterium | reverse complement strand
TCCAATCTGTATGTGAACTTTTCAGGCCTTCAATGTATTTCTCTTTCCCATCCTGATTGATTTTATTTCTTAAGCTTAATGCACTGTACCCGTCCAATTTATAACTAACACTACCCTTCATGGTGCCATTCTCCTCCAAGCTCATTTGACAGAATGTGACTTTATCTCGTCCTGCAAAAGGTTTAAGATCCACCCAGCCAGGATTTGACTTTGAAATGGCATATCCTCTTTGATTTAGGCAGCGATATGGCAACATACCCAAAGGCAAATCTTTTTCTGTGGCATCGAGAAGTATCGTTTTTCCATCGATTATGGCTCGCACAATCAGATAGTTGTATTTATCAATGATTGGAGAAACGGGGTGCACCATCCCATGATTAATCGTACTGATGATTACAGGATCTGCATCAATATCTACCGCCCTGAGCATAGATACTAAAAATGCATTGATATCTGCACAAGTGCCTGATTTGTCATCATAGGATTTTTTTATGCTTTGTTTTGGAACAACTCCATTGTTGTCATTCCACTTCATCTGATTACTTACGAATTGATAAACAGCCGCGGTACGTTGAAGTGGATCAGGATAGTCAGAGATTATTTTCGAGCTGACATCCTTATAAAAAGATTTGGGGTTCATGTTGGGCCCGAAATCATCATAGTCATTCAAGAACTTATCTATAACACTGTTCCAGTCTCCAAGTATGCTATGATTCGCATCCGAAAACGTCCTATAATTGGCCAATTGAAAGTCAATGCTCAGGAAATAATTATTTAAATTACCTACAAAATTTTCGTCCTTTAACGCAACTAAGTCCTTAGCAACCATATGACTTACATTGTCATAATACTCAAGCTTATCGCTTGTTAGGGATTGTGAAGCCGATAACCCCTTTGATAAAGAAGTAGTCGGCCTAGTATTATTAGTCCAGGTGATACTTCTTGATCTCGTGGTCGTTTCATATTTATAAAATGCTCCAAAACCTTGCATATTTTTCAGGTAGTCGAGATACTCCGGAATGCTGACAATGTATTCACTCCATTTCACTGGTATTGATCTTTGGAATTGCCACTTGTCCAAGATAGAAATGTAGTTGGAGTGGACCGAATACGAAAACTCTATGATTGAACCTTCTTTTACATTGGGCATGGTAAATTTTGTCCTCTTATAATATTCACTGGCCTGTTCTTCAAAAATATCATCCTTTTCCAATTTTGTTTTTACCAACTTCCCTTTTTCCATGTTATAGGTAAATCCCTTAATCTGTGAGATGGATTGTTTTGTTTTGTTGTCATCGTACAGAGAAATCTGTTGGGTAGCCCATTTGTAGCCATCATTATTAAATATCTTTATCCGGCAAATTCTTTTTAGCGTATTTACCCATTGGTTATCGTTCATATCATAGGAAAAGTCCAGATATCCATAGTCGCACAATACAACGGCGTCAGCATCTGGATCAGGTGCATATTCCTTTAAAACCACATCCTGTTTAGGTATATCACCCAATTTAATAGGGGGTTTTTGTGCATAGATAATGGTTGAACAAAAGAATATTACAAAAACAGAGATTGATTTTGATAGAGGATTCATGTATGGAGGGTTTAGGAAAAAATAACTTCAAAAAATTTTCGTGCCAAAAAATAAAATATGGTAGCATGAATTTATATAAAATTTCCTCCAATTCAAATTGGATTATCTGTCTTATAGGATTGAAAAGTGTAACTATTGGACGTTAATGCACATACTACAAATCGCTCCTCTTCAAAACCCAATAGGAAATTACGCCGAAAAGCACACCAAATCCAATGGCCCAAGCCATTTGGGGGATAGGTACGTATAAGAGGGTTTCCGTGCCAACATATTTGCCAAAGGGAAAAGTATTGAGGCGGTCGATGGCATTCATGGGCAAGTAAGGGCCTATATTCTCAGGCAGGCTCCAAGAGAGGATGGGTTCTAAAATAAAATCGTAAGCCAAAAGCAAAATCACTGACAATCCGGTACGCTTCAGTACAAGAGCTAAAAATATTGCATAGGTAAAATAAACTACCAGTTCGATAAAGTAAGCCAACACAAAGTCCATTCTGCCAAAGACATCTGCCAAATCTACCGAAACTCCATGACTGTAGCCTAAAATTAACCCGATACCAAAAACCCATGATGTAGAGCACAAGGCTAGTATCTTTGCCAGGCCAATTTTGGAAAATAGCCAATCCCGTCGCGTAAAACCGTCTATGGTATTTTGGCGAGCGGTGCCGTAGTTAAATTCATTGCAAACGGAAGTGATGACGATCAAGGCGAGGATAATTTTGAAATAACCGGCCAGATAAGTGAGGTTTTGCCACACATCAGGAAACTGCAAAATTGGTTTCAGTGCCAGATCCATTTCCGGCATATTGTTGATGTTAAAAGTGGCATTGCTCAGAAAAGAATTGATATTCATGGAAATGAGCAGCAATACGATCAAATGCAGTGCCAACAAAATCCAGAACCCGGAATGGTTAACTTGTTTGCGATATTCTATGCGCAGTAATTTAAGCACGTCGGTCGGATAAAAGTTGTAAAAATTCCTGTTCCAAGTTACCCTTGTTGTGGGCAAAATGTGTAATGTCCACGCCGTTGGTGATGAGAAATGCACTCAATTCTGCCGCTTTAAATCCATGCTTCAGTTTCACCTGAAATTTATCTTCCATGCGTTTTAGTTCGTCTGCACCTTCAAAAGCAGTGAGGACAGATTGCAACTTGCCAAGATCATCCGACCCTATTTCAATACTATCGTGACCTGAAAGCAACGATTGGACGTGGCCTTCGTATCGCTTCTGGCCATTTTTGAGTACCGCCACATGTGAACAAACTTTTTGTACTTCATCCAATAAATGGCTGGCCATAATCACAGTAATTCCCTGATTCGCAATGCTTTTAATCAGTTCGCGAACATCGGCTATCCCCTCCGGATCCAGACCGTTGGTGGGTTCGTCCAGCACCAACACCTCCGGATCTCCAAGAAGTGTAGCTGCGAGGGCAAGGCGCTGTCGCATTCCGGTAGAATAGGTTTGAAATTTGCGATTTGCATTTTTGGCTATTCCCGCGATCTCCAGCTTTTCAGCAATGTTTGGGTTCTTAAGATCCTTGATATCTGCGACTATTTTCAGGTTTTGAAAACCGTTCAGGTAAGGATAAAAATTAGGCTTGTTGAGTAAGGCGCCAATTCTCTTTCTAAGTGAATCCCCACTTCCCTGCTCAAACCAGGAATATGTTCCTGAAGTAGCGTTTGTCACGCCAAGGATTATTCCCAGAGTGGTGGTTTTTCCGCTGCCATTTGGCCCGAGAAGGCCATACACATCCCCCTTTTGGACAGAAAGGTTTAGCCCATCGAGTGCTTTTACCCCTGGGTAATTTTTAGAAAGACCTTCAATAGAGAGGATTTTTTGCATATGAAGTAAAAGTAATATTAAAACCGATTACACCGCAAGAGAGAACGGGAAACATTTTATTGACTTGAAATCAGCAGTTTTCTATTCAAGATTATCCAAATCTTCTTTTCTATCAATATCGATTGCTGCCTCAGGGCATGGAATTTCGATGATATGCTGTCTAAAATCCATAAAAATATTTTTAGCACCTTTGTCTCCTTTCAACTGCATGAGTGATTCAAAGTAAAATTTGTCAAACAAAATAGGTACGCCAAAAGTGCCAGAATAAGCCGATGCGACAATCATTTTTTCCCTCGGAAGATATGCATCTGTGAGCTTTTTTAAATGTGTCGCCGTTACAAATGGCTGATCGACTACCGCTAACAGCACTGCATTTGTCGTTGGTTTCATGGAAAAAACATGCTTTAATCCATGACGGATCGATGCCCCCTGACCTTCCTCCCATTCGCTATTGTAAAAAACAGCTACTTTCAAATCATGGATTTCTGATGCTATTTTTTCATGTTCACAGCCTGTCACCACCGTGATGTCTCCCACATTTGCTTTGCGCGATTCTATAACCAACCTACGAATCAGAGATATGCCATGATGCTTTATGAGCTGTTTTGGCCTACCCAACCTACGAGAAGCGCCAGCAGCAAGGATCACGATTTCTACATTATTTCTTACGGCCAAAATTTTAGCATTGACAAACCTAAAACAAGGAATTTTCTATCAATTTAATATTTTTTTGAGGATCGTTCCGTATAAGCTATAATTCTTTAATTAATTTCAGGCCATGGGAAAAACAGGCTTTTTCAAGTTAGAAACACAATTCTTTTATGCAGGATAAAATCAAATTTTTTAACGCCAGAGCAGATAGTTTTGAGGTGCAGATCAAAATACTAAAGGAACGATTCAATGCCTTATCCATATGGAGAATCGCCACATTTATTCTTTTTTTAGTCGCGGCCATCGTCATGCTCAATTATAATGAAGCAGGCTTTATACTACTGTTGGCAGTAATATTTGTAGTTGTTTTTGGCCTTTTAGTCAATCGGCACAACAAGGTAAAAAGGGAACTGGAGACAACCAAGCAGCTCGCGCAAATCAATAGAGAAGAAACCAGTAGGCTCCACCGCAAATTTGATGGGCTGGACGATGAGGCAGGATTTGCCGATGACGAGCATCCCTACGCGCACGATCTGGATGTCTTTGGAAGGAGTTCGCTATTTCAACTTGTCAACAGAGCTGCGACCTCAACGGGCAAGCAGTTGCTTGGTTCATGGTTTTCTGAGGCTTTTTCGCGCGAAACTATCGTCCTAAGGCAAGAGGCGGCAAAAGAGCTCGCACCACTGCTCGATTGGCGGCAAAAACTACAGGCGTTTGGCAGGTTGAATAAAAGTGAAAAGGAGAAAGAAGAAGCATTTTTTAAATGGCTGGATGGGAAAGATATGATCCAAAACAGCTGGTTTAACCGCATAATCCCATACCTGATGATTGTGTTTTCCTGCAGTCTGATTTTGGCCGTTTTGTTCACACCGCTTACAGGATACTCCTTGTTTCTGCCAATTATCATCAACGGTTATTTGCTGATGAAAATAGTCAAATATTCTAAAACTACTTACGACATGACGCTCTCCGGTGTCCAGATGTTGGAAGCAACTCAGCAGATTGTTCACCTGATCGAAAACCAAAATTTTAACCATGGATATTTGAATACTTTGCGAGATAAATTGATGCCGCAGGGGTTGGTGGCTTCAGAAAAAATCAAAGCTTTGCGCAAAATTTTTGATATGCTGAGCCAGCGGAGCAACCAGATGTACCACATTCTCAATAGCATTTTCCTGTTGGATTACATCTTTTTGGGAAAAGCGGAAAAATGGCGGTCAAATTATCGCAGTGAAATTCCGCATTGGTTTGAGGCCATCGCGGAGTTGGAATCATTGAGCAGCATCGCAGCATTTTCCTATGCCAATGAGGCCTATGCATTCCCAAAAATCGCCGAAAAGCCATTCATTTTCCATGGAACTAATATTGGACATCCGCTGATGCCGGAAGATCAGGTGGTCAAAAATGATTTCTCTCTTGACGGAAAAGGCAAGGCTTGTATAGTTACAGGATCCAACATGGCCGGAAAGAGTACATTTTTAAGGACTGTTGGTGTGAATGCGGTGCTGGCTTTTGCTGGGGCGCCCGTCTGTGCCAATGACTTGGAGCTATCAGAGTTTCAGGTTTTCACCAGCATGCGCACCAAAGACAATCTAGAAGAAAATATTTCTTCTTTTTATGCGGAACTTCTTCGCTTGAAAATGCTCCTGAAACGTCTTGATAATCAACAGCCGGTATTTTATTTATTGGATGAAATATTGAAGGGCACTAACTCCAAAGACCGGCACCTCGGGGCGGAATCATTGGTTTTGCAACTGAATAATACAGCGGCTTTTGGGCTGATTTCTACACATGATCTGGAACTTGGTAAACTGGAAAATGGCAATGAGTTGATTCACAATTATAATTTTAGTAGTGAAATTATAGGGGAAGAAATCGTTTTTGATTATAAATTGCGTCATGGAATTTGCCAAAGTACAAATGCAAGTCAGCTCATGAAAAAAATTGGAATTCAGATAAAGCCCAAGGCAAATTAGACGGGATTGTTATCATTAATTAAAACCATTTAACGCAGGATATTGAAGTTTTACCAGGATTTTACATTAGGAATTGTAGGAGGAGGGCAATTGGGCAGGATGCTGATCCAATCTGGCGTGGATTATAATTTGGATATTGCCATACTAGACGGTGACGCAAATGCTCCGTGCAAAAATATAGCAACGCGGTTTGTCCATGGAAAATTGACGGATTATGATACGTTGCTTGAGTTCGGGCGATCGTGCGACTTGGTTACGATTGAGATCGAAAATGTAAATGTAGAAGCATTGTATCAATTGGAGCGTGAAGGCATCAAGGTTTTTCCGCAGCCATCAGTCATAGAATTGATTCAGGATAAAAGGAAGCAAAAGCAGTTTTATAAAGAAAATGATATTCCTACGGCAGATTTCGTCTTAGTCGAAAATGCAGAAGATGTAAAAAATCATACTTCCTTTTTGCCGGCTTTCAATAAATTGGGGAAGGAAGGCTATGATGGAAGAGGAGTTCAGCGGTTAGACAATGTCGATGATTTGGAAAAGGCTTTTGACAAACCGGGCCTCTTGGAAAAGTTGGTTGATTTTGAAAAAGAGCTCAGCGTGATCATTGCCCGTAATGAAAACGGTGAAATAAAGGCTTTCCCGCCAGTGGAACTCGTCTTTCATCCCGAGGCCAACCTTGTAGAGTATCTTTATTCCCCAGCCAGGATTTCGCCAGAAAAGGCATCAGAATCCATGGAATTGGCACATAAAGTCATCAACTCGCTAGATATGGTAGGCTTGCTTGCGGTCGAAATGTTCCTCGACAAAAAAGGCAATATTTTGGTGAACGAGATCGCTCCAAGGCCACACAACAGCGGACATCAAACCATTGAGGCCAACGTTACTTCACAATATGAGCAGCATTTGAGGGCAATACTAAATATGCCGCTCGGTGATCCGAATATTGTCCTTCCTTCCGTAATGGTCAATTTGTTAGGGGAATCGGGACATGAAGGATTGGCGGTTTATGAAGGGCTCGATGATGTATTGAATATAGATGGAGCTCATATTCATTTGTATGGAAAAAAAATAACCAAGCCTTTTAGGAAAATGGGCCACGTGACCGTGGTCGGTTCAGATGAAAAGGAGTTGTTTCAAAAAGCAGACTTAATCAAGCAAAAACTTAAAATAATAGCATGAGCCAGCCAAAAATAGGAGTGATCATGGGAAGCCAGTCAGACCTTGGGGTCATGACGGAGGCAGTTCTTGTTCTGGAAAAATTACAGGTTCCGTTTGAACTGAGCATTGTATCTGCTCATAGAACGCCAGAAATCATGTATGAATATGCAAAAACGGCTAAAGATAGAGGCTTGAAGGCGATTATTGCCGGGGCAGGCGGAGCCGCTCATCTCCCGGGCATGGTCGCTTCATTAACGACGCTGCCTGTCATTGGGGTACCGGTAAAGTCTAGTAATTCGATTGATGGTTGGGATTCTATTTTGTCCATTTTGCAGATGCCGGGCGGGGTTCCTGTGGCAACCGTCGCATTGAACGGGGCAAAAAATGCCGGCATCCTGGCGGCACAGATCGTTGGTGCTTTTGATGACAAGGTCGCTAAAAACCTCGAAAGGTTCAAAATAGAAATGCGGGATAAAGTTATTAATTCGGCTAACGAGTTGAAAGAAAAAGGCTATTGATTGTGCCAAAGGCCGCACATTCAGTCTTCATATTTTCTTTCTGCGCTTCATTCTGAATTTTGAATCGTCTATTTCTGGGGATTCCTTTTGAAGTGATCGCACCATTCTATATCCTTTCCAAAGAAGATATATTGAAAATATCATAGGTAAATAAGCCAATAGCCCAACGGAGCCACCAAGGATCCCTTCCTGATAAAATATGAAAATTAAAAAGGTAGAAACCACGCACCCACCGATTCCCAGATATATTTTAAACATTGCCTTTTGAATTTCTTCTTGAATGCGGCCGCTTTCAATTGCAAATTCATCTACAAGGCGGATGATATAAGAAATTGAATCATCATCTAGTTCATTTTGGAAATGATTTCGCAGATCCGCAAAGCTACTACCAGCATCGAATAGCTCCAATGCTTCCTGAAGCTTTTGATCTATTGCTTGATCGTCCATGCCAATTATTATTCAAAAAATGTTCTCCAACTTAATCAAAATTTGAGTCTATATTTTCTGAAACTTAAACAAAGCACACTCTTCTCATGAATTTAACGTGTAAGAATTTGGTTATAATATTACTTTATTATTGATATCCAAACAGCATCATTTATCTCTAAAAAGCCTTTAAAATCCATGGAAATAATATTTGTAATTATTGGAGTTTGATATTGTTCAGAACAAATCATAGCATGTATCACTATTTTTGGAGATATATTTGATGTAATTAAATGTAATATAATTGATAATTACTGCAAAATATACCCGTTACCTTTGTGTTTTAATTAGAATGATAAAGTGAAGAAGAAAATGAAAGAGCTAATTAACAATGAATTTGCACAGGTAAGCTTTGATAATAGAAGCAATGCCATAGTTGCAATCTGGAAGAAGCCAACTACAAAGGAAGCATATCAATTTATATTTACTGCTGTTTTAGAAAATTTTAGGGAGTACGGAGCAGACTCTTTTATAAGTGATACACACCTTCAGGGGCTTGTTGATATGGAAAGTCGTCAATGGCTGCAAATAGAGATATTGCCAAAGGCATATAGGGCTGGGCTTAGGAACGTAGGGGTTGTTTCCTCTAAGGACGTTTTTTCCAGTTTTTATGTTTCTACTATCAAGAACTCGGCATCTGAAAATAAGATGGACATAGAATTCCGTGATTTTCTGGATGTGCAATCTGCATTGAAGTGGGTGTCTAGCAGGGCTGTGGCGGCATAAAAAGGGGGTCAAACCCATGACCCTCTTGTATATTTCTTAATTACCTAGAATATATATTCATTTTTGGCAAGCAAGTGGTCAGCCGCTCTACGTCTGGCATTCTTGAGATTATATGGATCGACTTTGGTGAAACGCTTTAGTCCCATGAGCATCATGCGCATTTCATCTCCATCTGCAAAGGCATAAATGGCTTGTTTGCCTGCCCATGAGCATTTTTCCACGGCAGTGTGTAGATAAATGCGTGCTAAATCTATGTATATATCTGACCGCTGAGAACCGCCTTCTTGGACCAATACCTTCTCAGATCTGAGCAGAGCCGACTCTGCAGCATAGATCTGGATCATGATATCGGCCAGATTCATGAGGATTTCTTGTTCTTGCTCCAGTTTGGCTGCTAATTTTTGCACGGCTGCACCAGCAATCATCAGCCCTGCTTTTTTTAGATTTCTAATTACCTCTTTCTCTTTGGCAAAAATTGAATCATCATCATGACCGTTGATGTTAGGAATAGAAGTCAATTCTTTTGCCACGGCCGTTGCTGGCCCCATCAGATCCAATTCGCCTTTCATGGCTCGTTTCAAGATCATATCGATGATCAGGATGCGATTAATTTCATTGGTGCCTTCAAATATGCGATTGATCCTCGCATCACGATATGCTCTCTCCATAGGGGCCTCGGCAGAATAGCCCATGCCACCATATATTTGCACACCTTCATCGACAGCATAATCCAGAGTTTCTGAACCATGAACTTTTAAGATCGCGCATTCTATGGCAAACTGCTCCGTTGATTTAAGCTTAGCTTGGCTTTCGTCCATGCCATTAGCAACCATGTCTGCGCAAGCATCATCGATATTTTGACCGGCCCGATAGTGTGCAGCTTCTGAAGCAAAAATGGCTGCTGCCACATCGCCTATTTTATGTTTGATAGCCCCAAAAGAACCTATGGTAGTGCCAAATTGCTTACGTTCATTCGCATAACTAATAGCATTGTCCATGGCACCTTTTGCACCGCCAACAGCACCCACTCCTAGCTTTATTCTTCCAATGTTTAGAATGTTCAAAGCGATCTTAAAACCGTTGCCTTGTTCTGAAAGCATATTTTCAACAGGAACCTTACAGTCATTAAAGAATATCTGTCTAGTAGAAGAACCCTTGATCCCCATTTTCTTTTCTTCTTCATTCATAGTGATGCCACCGAATGTTTTTTCCACGATAAAAGCGGACATATTCGTGTCATTTTCAATTTTGGCAAAGACAATTAATACATCTGCAAACCCTCCATTGGTGATCCACATTTTTTGGCCGTTGATCAAATAGTGCTTTCCATCTTCAGTAAGCGTTGCTTTTGTTTTTCCTGAATTGGCATCCGATCCTGCATCTGGCTCAGTAAGGCAATATGAGGCTTTCCATTCTCCTGATGCTAGTTTAGGAACATACTTTGTTTTTTGTTCTTCATTGCCATAATATAAAATTGGAAGTGTGCCAATGCCCGTGTGGGCCATGATCGCCACGGCAAATGAATAGCTTTTACCAAACTCCTCAGCGATCAACATTGAAGTGTTGAAATCCATACCAAATCCGCCATATTGTTCAGGTACAGAAGCACCCATAAGCCCCAGTTCGCCAGCTTTGTCCATCAGTTGTGGTACTATGGCTAGATTTTTCATGGAATCTATCTCATCTAATCTAGGATAGATTTCCGTCGATATGAAATCTCTACAGGTCTGTGCAATCATTTTTTGCTCTTCCGTCCATTCTTCTGGTATAAATATTTCGGAAGCTTTCGTTTCTTTGATTAAAAACTCGCCTCCCTTAATTGCAGTTTTCTGATCTAACGTTTCCATATCCAATATTTTAGTTTAGTCTTTCAAAAATACCTGCCACACCTTGTCCTCCTCCTACACAAGCAGTTACTACACCATATTTTTGATTGCGCCGCTTCATCTCGTTTATTATTTGAATGGAAAGTTTCGCACCAGTACATCCCAATGGATGACCAAGAGCGATTGCTCCACCATTTACATTTACAATGTCAGGATCAAAATCAAGTTGATCAATTACTCCCAAAGATTGCGCTGCAAAGGCTTCGTTGAGTTCAACTTGCTCAATATCCGAAGCTTGAAGCCCGGCAAGTTTTAATGCTTTTGGTACAGCAGCAACTGGCCCAATACCCATGATTTTTGGTTCAACTCCCGCGACAGCATAACTCACTAGCCGTGCGACTGGCTCGAGGTTAAGTTCCTTTACTATTCGCTCAGACATAACCATGACAAAAGCTGCACCATCAGAAGTTTGAGAAGAATTGCCTGCAGTAACAGAGCCCCCTTGTGCAAATACCGGGCGTAACTTAGCCAATGCTTCTAGGCTGGTATCTGCCCGCGGACCTTCATCCGTATTAACTTCATATTCTTTGGTTTGTCTTTTGCCGCTTTCGTCAAGAAATACTTCTTGGGCCTTTATTGGAACAATTTCATCTTTGAATTTTCCCGATTCTATGGCTTTCAAGGCCTTTTGGTGTGAATTATATGCAAATTCATCTTGGGCCTCCCTGCCTATTTTATACTTTTTGGCAACCTCTTCAGCGGTGAGGCCCATACTGGTATAATAGTCAGGGTTTTCTGTTGTAATGTTATAGTTCAAAGCAGTCTTCCAGCCCATCATTGGTACCAAAGACATGGATTCCGTTCCACCAGCAATGATGCAATCTGCCATGCCTGCTGTGATTCTTGCAGATGCAATATTGATGGCTTCCAATCCCGATCCGCAATACCTATTGACGATCATGCCAGGAACTTCCATCGGTAGGGAAATCAAGGAAATCATTCTGCCCATTTGCATGCCTTGTTCTGCTTCCGGCACAGCATTTCCCACGATCAAGTCATCTACGCGCTTAGGATCAAATCCATCAATGGAGTTTACCAAATATTTGATCACATCTGCTGCCAAGTCATCTGGCCGGGTAAATCGGAATCCACCCCTTTTTGCTTTTCCTATCGCTGTTCTAAATCCTGATACTATATATGCGTCCATAAATTTAATTTTTTAGTTTCTTAAAGCTTTGCCTCCATTCAAAATGGATTGGATTCTTTGTTGAGTTTTTTGTTCTCCGCACAACGATAAAAATGCTTCTCGTTCCAAATCCAAGAGATATTGTTCAGATACTTGTGTAGGAGCAGAAAGGTCTCCGCCACACATTACATTGGCTATCTTTTTAGCAATTAGCGCATCATGCTCACTAATATATTTTCCCATCAGCATTCCATGAATCCCAGCATGAAATAATGCCAATCCTCCCCGGCCCTGTACTTTAATATTGTTCTTTTGTACTGGTTTACTATAGCCAGCTTCTGCCAGTTCTATAGCTGCTAATTTGGCATCTGCGATCTGTCTATCCTGATTGATACTAATACCATCCTGTTGTCGGATATAATTTAAATTTCGGGCTTCATGTGCCGAAGTGGAAACTTTGGCTGTTGCAATATTCATGAATGCATTTTGAAGTGCATTGTATTCGACATCACCAAATTCTGCTCTGTCTGATACTCTCTTCGTCATTTCCTTGGTACCTCCCCCTCCAGGGATCAAACCAACGCCAACTTCTACCAATCCAATATATGTTTCTGCGATAGCCTGCACATGGTCGGCGTGTAAAGTCAGTTCGCATCCGCCTCCAAGCGACATGTGGTGAGGTGCAACTACTACCGGAACTGAAGAGTATCTGGCCCGCATCATGGTATCCTGAAACACCTTAGTAAGCATATTCAGCTCGTCAAATTCTTGCTCCACAGCATGCATAAAGACCATTCCCAAATTGGCTCCTACGGTAAAGTTTGCACCCTGATTAGCAATAACCACACCTCTAAATTCCTTTTCACCAAGATCAATTACCTTATTCAACCCTTCAATAACCTCGCTCCCGAGGGTGTTCATTTTAGTACGGAATTCCAAATTGATGATGCCATCGCCAAGATCAAAAATCGTGGCTCCAGAATTTTTCCAAACCTCGTTATTTGCTCTGAGGTTATCGAGAATAATAAATTGTCCGATGCCCGGAATTTCCTTATATGATTTTGAAGAAATATCGTAGTACTTACGTACTCCGTTTTCTATCTTATAAAAGGATTTAGCACCACTCTCCACCATATCATAAACCCATTGATTTGGCTTATAACCAGCTTCCTCCATTTTAGTAAGAGATTCACTAACTCCAATTTGATCCCAAGTATCGAATGGGCCAACTTCCCAACCAAAACCTGCGCATAAAGCATCATCGATTTTGAAAAGCTCATCTGCAACCTCAGGAATCCTATTTGAGATATACTGAAAAATTCCATAAAAGGAATCTCGATAAAAGTCAGCAGCCTTGTCTTTTCCTCCTAAAAGTACTTTGAACCGCTCCCGCACATTATCAATCTGTTTTGTAAGGTCAAGAGTGGGAAAACTTGCCTTTTGTCTGGGCTTGTATTCCAAATCTTTTAGGTCAAGTGTCAGAATTTCAGTTGCCCCATTTTTATCTTTCGTTTTTTTGTAAAAACCCTGTTTTGTTTTATCTCCAAGCCAGTTATTTTTCTCTAACGTTCCAATGATTTCTGGCAGCTTGAACATTTCGCGTTGTTCGTCATTTGGTAAGCCATGGTATAAATTGTTGGCTACCTTTACCAAGGTGTCCAATCCTACCACATCACTGGTTCGAAAAGTTGCAGACTTTGGCCTCCCGATCACAGGGCCTGTCAGTTTATCAATCTCATCAATAGTGAGATCAAGTTTTTGCATCGTGCTAAGCACCTTTAGTATGGAAAAAATGCCTATTCTGTTAGCAATAAATGCCGGAGTGTCTTTGCACAGCACGGTGGTCTTACCAAGGTATAAGTCACCGTAGTGCATGAGAAAATCTATGATTTCTGGATTTGTTTTTGGTCCGGGGATAATCTCCAGCAACTTTAAATATCTGGGAGGGTTGAAAAAGTGAGTACCGCAAAAATGTGCTTGGAAATCATCACTTCTGCCCTTACTCATCAGCTGAATTGGAATTCCGGAAGTATTGGAAGTGATCAGCGTACCGGGTTTACGATACTTTTCAACTCGTTCAAAAAGTTGTTTTTTGATGTCAAGGTTTTCTACAATTACTTCAATAACCCAATCATATTCAGAGATTTTGGACAGATCGTCATCAAAGTTTCCAAGCTGAATTTTTGCCGCCATGCTCTTATCATATAGCGGAGATGGTTTGGCCGTAATGGCGTTTTGAAAAGAGGAGGTGACGATCCTGTCTTTCACAACCTTATCGGTCAATGACAAACCGCGCTTTTCTTCATGGATATTTAAGGCTTTTGGAGCGATGTC
>JAUHYU010000121.1 GCA_030426345.1 Bacteroidia bacterium | reverse complement strand
GTCCCACTAACTACCTAATATAATAAATGTAAATTTACATTTATTTAGTGCAAAGGACTTATTATTCACAATATAGGTGTATATTTGTAGATGTAAGTTTACATTTAAATCTGCAATGAAAAATAGAATAAATAGACAAACCAGTATAGAAGACCTAATAAAAGGTGTTTCAAAGCCTGAATGGACTCTAAGGAGCTACTTCAATGATCGAATTGAAGAGTTGTCATTGACTTTTACGGCTTCTGCTGATTTATTGAATATTCAGACAAGAACGCTCAAAGGTATATTAGACGGAACACAAAAGAGTGTAGATATTACTAATATAGTCAAGCTTGCTGAATTTTTGAGGCTCGAAAATCAAGTAGTTTTTGATCTTTATTTAGAGAGTCTTAATAATAATTTTGAAATCGAATCAAGTCTTGAACCTGAAAAGATCAAATTTCTCAAAGAAAATTTTGATCTAGCAGCATTAAAAAAAGCAGGGTTTTTATCTAACATTAATAATTATGTAGAGTTAGAGGGTAAGATTACTTCATTTTTGGGTTTAAACTCGATTCTTGAATACCAACCGCCAAAGCAAAAAGCAGCTTTTAGTGAAGGAAAAATTAAACCTAAAAATCAACTGACCCGTGACTTTTGGGTGTCTACTGCCAACGAACTGTTTAAAGAAATAAGCAACCCCTATGAATTCGATAGAGATAAATTAATTGAATATTTTCCAGATATAAGGAGGTATTGTACAAGCGTTAATTTGGGTCTATTCAACGTGATTAGAGACTTATACCGACTTGGTGTAACAGTTGCATATCTTCCGTCTTTCTCTTCCTTACATTTGAGAGGAGCTACAATTTCAATTAACAGAAAACCATGCATTGTTCTTACTGACTATCGAGGATTTTATTCAACTTTTTGGTTTGCACTGATCCATGAATTATTCCATGTTATTTTTGATTGGGACGAAATTAAAACTAACAGATACCACATATCAGACCCTAATTCAGAACAACTAACAGTTGCAGAAAGAGAAGTAGAAGCTGATAATTTTGCAAGAACGTACCTTTTTTCTGACGAGAAATTAGCATTTATAAAACCTAGGATTAAAGACGAAACTTATGTTAATGGTTTTGCTGAGGCTAATCATGTTCACCCAAGTTTCATTTATACATTCTATGCTTTCGACCCAAAAACTAAGGACAGGCAAGCTTGGCCTATAGCCCAAAAGAACAATCCAGACATAAAACCAATAATTAACCTTTTAGATAATGATTGGAAAAATCCGAAATCATTAAAGGAGTATGTTAAACCCCTAAAAAAGAAACTGTATAATTAGAAAATCATGGAGGATAAAAAAGAGATTAAGGAGGAAGATAAGGTTTTAAGGAGCAAGGCCACACCTACAGTTGAAGAGGTAATAAGGTCTAATAATGATTTGCAACAATCTTTATTCGATAAAGTTGAAGAGAAGGTTGATGACTCAATACTAGAAGGCTTAAACAGAGAGATTCTAAAAAGTCATTTACTGATAGGTGGCAAGGAAATTGATTTATCAAAGATTGGTGTATTCTCCAAACAAGTCAACGCGTACGAACCAAGAGTTCCTCAAAAATATTATCGAGAAATATTTAGATTAAATAAAGGCAATGGAGATATATGGAAGATTCCTGAAGGAAAAATAGCACATAAGCCGAATATCGTAGGTAAATGGACTAAAGAAATAATATATAACCGTTTTGACAAGAGAGTTCTACCATCATTAGAGCATCTTAACCCGTATGAAAGAATTGGTTTGAGGAGACTTAAACACTTTCAATTTCTGAATAAGGACGGTCTATTAAAGTTTGACAAGTTTATTGAAGAAGCAATTCAGGTCATGGAAAAATGTGACAATTGGTATTCATTCAGAGTAAAGCTACATGAAGAACATGGAGTTCCGTACCAAACAGACCTTTTTAAGGGGTGAAAAAATAAAAGGGATATTAGCCCCTTAAATATCATTTATTTAACCGAGTGAATCAAAGTAGGTCTCATTAGCCTAACCGAGATACCACCACTTGATTACAAATCCTCTTCATTAAGAGGTCAAAAAGGTCGTTAACAGCGGCCTTTTTTGCATTTACAAAGATACAACATTATTCGGTTTATTTACTGGTTCTGTTGGTATTATTTGTGGTTTTCATTATGGAAAGCCTTTATTTTATCAAGGTTTTCTATTGCCTTATCTGCCTCATCGGAAGTTGTATTATAGTCAGTATATCTCAATTGAGAACTCTGCTCCTTTAACCATTTAAATTGAATTTGTATTTCTGGAAGTCTGTCTTCAACCAATTGCCTTCTAATTTCATGTTTTGAATCATTTTGATAACACTTTCGATAGTAGTCATCAATTGAAATGCAATTTTTAATTTTTCCATCCGGTAGTTCATAGCTGTCTGGAAACAAGCAAGAATCAACATAATGAATCACCGAATAAAAGGCTGTTGTTATAACCCAATCTGAAAAATCACCTGCCTTATATAAGTATTTACAGGCCTTTTCATTATGATCTGCGTGGTTTCTCTTTTTTGTCATAATGATATATATACCCATCTCCAATAAGCAGATGTGTATTGAGCCGTTTTTTAGGCATTAAAGCAAAATCTATTTTTAATTTTTTAGTTGTTCTTAGCGTCTTAGATTTTTCAATAAGCTTACTATAAGCCTTTTCGGTTATATCGTTATCCAAATATTTGTCTTTGTCAATAACAATTAAAGTCTTATAGTAACATTCGTCATCAGTTACCAATTGTCTCAGAAAAGCCTTATGTATATCTAAATTTAATTCCTCCTCAAGAAACTTGATTTCTTCATTTGAAATTGACATGGCTTCTAATAAACTCGCCTTTCTTTTTTTTGTTAATTCATCAGCATATTTAATAATTCCATTTTTCTTCCCCTCTGTGTAAGCATCAATTATTTCATCAGGAATTACAATGTCTTTTGCTCCCCATTTTTTTACCAACTCCTTCGCTTCATTCTTAGTTATAGCAACTTCCATTTAGTGATTGGTTTAATCTATTGGTTTCAACTCTAAAACAAATATAATACATGCAATAATAATGTATTTTTAAGTACCCGGTACTTAAATGTAAGAAAATATATTCAGCTTACAATATCCTACATTGTAGATATTGTAACTAAACAAACATCGAATAGTTTAAGTATGGGCCTATCCCCCCCTTTGTCCCACTTTGTATATAGATGCCTAAGTAAATGTAAATCATACGATTTGACTGCCTCACTCCTATTTCCTTTGTATCAACAATTGTCGAAAACGAATTTTATAAACCTTTAAATTTTAATATTATGAACACGCTCAGAAACAAAGTACAGTTGATCGGAAATTTAGGTGCAGACCCGGATGTAAAAACATTTGACTCGGGAAAAAAGAAAGTAAATTTCTCTCTGGCCACTTCAGAAAACTACAAAAAAGCAAATGGCGAAAAAGTAGAACAAACTACTTGGCACAATCTAATCTGCTGGGGTAAAACCGCAGATATCGCTGAAAAATACCTAAAAAAAGGAAGTGAAATCGCCATTGACGGAAAAATCCAATACAGATCGTACGAAGATAAAAACGGCGAAACCCGATACATCACGGAAATCATGATCAACGAAATGGTCATGTTGGGCAAAAAATAACTTGCAATTTTCTGTTGTGAAGAAAGGCCATCGGCAGCTGTAGCTGTGATGGCCTTTTTAAATGCATCAAAAATCCATGAAAGTAATTCTTAAAACTTATAAACCATTGACTTCATTATATTTATATGTAATTTAATGTCATGGTTATTTTTATATTTGAATGTTATCAATTCAATTTTTTTTTAAAATGAAAGCAATACAGCCAGAGCAAATATGGGATAACAAAAGCATGATCCTATTTTTTATGCATCTTGAAAACCCCAAAACTTAAATACATGAAAACAATAGCAATTTGTATTGCTCTCGTATTTGTTTCCTCAGTGGTATCTGTAGCTCAGGAGAAATCAAAGCTTTCCAAAAAAGAGAAAAAAGAGCTGAAGAAAAAACAGTTTCAGCAGCAAAAAGAAGCACTGCTGAACTTGCTTGAAAGCAAGCAATGGGTGATCGAAGCACATACTGTTTTTGATCGATACAACCAAAGTTATCAGATCAATCCAACTATCAATTTCGTGGGAATCAAAGATACAGAAGCTGCCATCCAATTGGGTTTTGACGGGCTTATCGGCTGGAATGGCGTTGGTGGGATCACCATCGATGGTGAAGTCACATCATACGAGATCGATGAAGGAAAGGAAAAGAATAGTCCCACAGTCAATTTGCGGTTCAAAGGCCGCGCCTCAGGCTCTGCCAATATCAACATTACGGTAAACACCTCCGGACAGGCAACAGCCCGCGTCAATGGCGATTTTGGTGGACGGATCACTTTTTCAGGAATGATCAGATCTTTGGAAGAGTCCGCGATCTACAAAGGCCAGTCGCTATTTTAATTTTCCTCCTACTCATAATTTGAATCTGGCATTAAAAAACTTCCAATCTTCGGCAGGTTCAGTCATTTCCAATATCTTTGCCGCCAATGAACGATCTACAGGAAAAAGAGATTAAAAAGGCACTGCTCATCTTGATTCTGGCAACAACAGCGGTCAGGGTTTTCATTGCATCTACCATGGAGTTCAGCGTAGATGAGGTGTATTATTGGACCTACGCCTTATATCCCGATTGGAGTCACTTTGACCATCCGCCGATGGTAGGCTTGGTAATCCAGCTTTTTTCCATAAATCTATTTTTTGATAGCGAATTGGCGATCCGCCTCGGAGCAATCGTCATCTCCGTACTCAATACCATCGTCATTTTTTCCATAGGCAAGCAGATCAAAGATTCGCTTGCAGGATTGTATGCCGCATTGCTGCTCAATGCATCGATTTATTGTTCAGTCCTTGCCGGGAATTTCATCATTCCTGATTCTCCTCAATTATTGTTTTGGCTGTTAAGTTTAAAATATTTGATCGTTGTTTTACCAAAGAAAACCATCGACCGCACAGCACAAAAGGAATTTTTGTTGGCTTGTTTATTTATCGGATTGGCCATAATATCAAAATACCATGGCGTTTTTATCTGGGCAGGTGCAGGGCTTTATGCGCTCATCTACAATCGAGATTGGTTTAAAAAACAGGTATTTTATATCGGAATGCTCTTGTCCGCATCCTTTACCTTACCGATCATTATTTGGAATATTCAAAATGAATGGATTTCATTTACATTTCACGGCGATCGTGTTGCCAATGAGTTAGTACTGCGATTCGATTATTTTTTCACGGAAATATTTGGCCAAGTAGTTTACAACAATCCAATCAACTATGTATTGATTGTCATGGGTTTAATGGCCTTTTACAAGAAAAAAGCCTCTATAAACCATGAATACCTACGCATACTTTTACTTAATTTTTTACCGATCTGGTTGGTCTTTACTTCTTTTTCGTTATTCCGCCAAACCTTGCCTCACTGGACAGGGCCGGCATTTACACCCCTGATTATTCTTGCAGCTGTTTACCTTTCGGAAAAAACGCAAAACCAAAAGCTCATCGGCTCGAAATTGCTCATGCCGAAAATCTTGCGCAGTGCTCTTTATTTATTGTACGTACCGTTGCTGGCTGCATGGTTACTCATTAATTTTTATCCCGGAACGATTGGTAAAAAGAAAGAAGTAGCGAGATATGGGAACAATGATTTTACCTTGGATATGTACGGTTGGGATCAGATAAAATCAGGTTTTGAAAAAATTGTGGAAAGAGATTTGTCGAATGGCTCTATGTCAAAAAATACCCCGATTATAAATCCAAGATATTTCCCCGGCACAGAAATCGACTATTATGTAGCCAGACCTTTAGATATGAAATTATTGATGCCCGGAAAACTGACTGATATCCATAAATACGCCTGGATCAACGAAGCACGAGGAAATCTAAAATCCGGCGACAATGCCTACATGATCTCCACAAGCAATTGGTACAAAGATCCTTACGAATACTATAGCGATAATTTTGAGCAAATAATCCCCTCAGACACCATTGAAATCACCAGATCAGGAACGCTGGCTTATTATGCATTTGTTTATCAGATGAAAGGCTACAGGGGAAATTTCACTGATCCTTTCAAATAAAAAGGACATTTTCATCCTTTGTATCCATTGGAAAAAAGTACCGTTAGTTTATATTTGCATCAAATTTCAAACCTACCTTGAAAATTATCGTCTGATCTGGCGATAATGCTATTATCATATTCATAAATTATTAAAACGAAAATGCGCACAATTGTAAAACTAACATTCGTATTTGCGGTATCAGCCACCATATTTGCCGGTTGTTACCCCAAAGGGCCTGAATACTATTCGGATACTGACTTGACAGTAACCGACTATGACATGGACTATAACTTTGGAAATCAAAAAAAATATTTCATGGCAGATACCGTGGAGTATATCACCAATATCAAAGACAATGAAATTGACCCCGAAGATGTCATAAAATTACTTCAGGAAGTAGAGTCCAATTTCACCTCAAAAGGTTATACCCGACTAAGTGCTACCGATATTGATGATGCTGAATTTGCCATCACTGTCAGCGTAATTGCCTCAAAAAATTCCGGTGTAGGATATGTGCCCGGACCTCCATACTATCCCGGTTGGGGTTGGGGCGGCGGATGGGGTGGATACTACCCTCCTTACTGGGGCGGATACTACAGCTACAGCTACACCACAGGGTCTGTGATCATTCAATGGTGGGATCCGCAAGTAGCTCCGTTTTCTGCAGATGAACAACCAATCCATTGGATTTCCACCTTCAACGGATTAGTATCCAGCACTAAATCAAATAATGAAAGTAGGATTGCAGCAAGCATCCAACAGGCATTTAAGCAATCTCCATATATTCAAAGCGACAATTAGAAATGATATCAATGAAAAAATTTATATATATAACAGCGATATGCCTCCTCGCAAGTTTCGGGGCAAAAGCACAAGGTATGATGGGCGTATCTTACGATATTGGATTACCAATGGGTGGCACTTCAGACTTTATAGGCCAGCCAAGTTTCAGAGGATTTGGATTGGAAGGCAGGGTATTTATTTTTGACTATTTGTCTTACGGAGGATCGTTTAACTGGGCCGTTCTATATGAAGAAGTCGGACCACAAGAATGGCCATTAGACGATGGACCCGGAACTGCTTACGGAAAACAGTACCGATACATCAATTCCTTTCCGCTGATGGCTACGATGCATTATTATTTTGGGGAATGGAATACAACCCGTCTCTATGTAGGAACCGGGATCGGTGCTCAAAAAATTAATCAAAGAACAGATATTGGACTGTACACTGTTGATCAAAAAGACTGGCGATTTGGACTTGCTCCGGAAATAGGCCTTCTTATTCCGGTCAATTACAACAACGCGTTGAACATTTCAGCAAAATATCAATATGCTGCAAAAACAGGTAAAACAGATGCCGTATCTTATCTAAGCTTTAAAATTGGTTTGGCATTTATGTAAAGAAAATCCAAGTGAAAGGAAATAAAAAAAAGCACTCTAAAAAGTGCTCTTTTTTATGTCAAATTTCATCTAGGCTCAAGACATGTTGAAGACCGTCACACCTATTTTAGCACAAAAAAGCCTCTCAAATCCATGAAATGACTTTGACGGCTATTTGTTGTTAAATCTAGCCCAGCTATCTCTCAGTGTTACGGTTAGGTTAAATATTGGCTTTTCCGGGGAAGTTTCTACATCTGCGCTGAAATAACCTTTCCGCTCAAACTGAAAATGATCCAGCGGCATGGCTTTTACCAGGCTTTTTTCCACAAAAGCATTCGGAAGGAGTTTTAATGAATCAGGATTGAGAAACTCTACGAAATCCTGATCCTTGTGACCTGCCGGATCTTCATCATTAAAAAGCCTATCGTACATTCTAATCTCTGCTGGAACAGCATGAGCTGCAGAAAGCCAATGGATGGTGCCTTTTACTTTAACCCCGCTAGTATCTGACCCACTCCGAGAATCCGGATAATATTCGCAGTACAAAGTAGTAATATTTCCATCAGCATCCTTTTCAAAATCATTGCATTTAATGATATACCCATACTTTAACCTAACTGTTCTGTCAGGCCCCAAGCGAAAGAATTTCTTTGGAGGATCTTCCATAAAATCATCTCGTTCGATATACAATTCCCTACTAAAAATCACCGGACGCTTCCCTGCATTTTCATCTTCAGGGTTGTTTACCGCCATCATTTCTTCTTCCTGCCCTTCAGGGTAATTTGTCAGAATCACTTTAATCGGATCCAAAACTGCAAATACACGATTCGAAATTTTATTGAGATCTTCTCGTACACTATGCTCCAAAAGGGCAACATCAATTATATTATTCCTCTTGGCGATACCTACTTTTTCGGTGAAATTTCTAATGGAATTTGGGGTATATCCTCGCCTGCGCATTCCTGAAATAGTTGGCATACGCGGATCATCCCATCCACTCACATGTCCTTCTTCCACCAATTGAAGCAGCTTGCGTTTGCTCATGATGGTGTAGTTGAGATTGAGCCTGGCAAACTCGGTCTGCCTTGGCCTGTAGCCATCTTTATCTTCTAAAATCTGATCTAAAAACCAATCGTAAAGTGGCCGATGAACTTCAAACTCCAAAGTACAAAGTGAGTGCGTAATGCCTTCAATATAATCTGACTGCCCGTGCGCAAAGTCATACATGGGATAAATGCACCATTTATCACCGGTACGATGATGGATGACTTTCTTGATGCGGTACATCGCAGGATCACGCAAATGCATATTTGGCGAGGACATATCAATCTTTGCCCGTAACACCTTGGCTCCGTCATTAAACTCTCCATTTTTCATACCTTCTAATAATTGAAGGTTTTCTTCTACAGATCTATTTCGAAATGGACTTTCGACTCCGGGTCGAGTTGGTGTACCTCTTGTGGCTGCTATTTCTTCTGCAGTTTGATCATCGACGTAAGCCTTTCCCATTTTGATCAGTGCTATGGCCCAATCATACAATTGATCAAAATAATCGGACGTATAGTGCTCACCAGCCCATGAAAAACCAAGCCATTTTATATCCTCCTTAATAGCCTGAACATATTCATCCTCTTCAGTTACCGGATTGGTGTCATCAAATCTCAAGTTACAATTGCCATTGTATTTTTGCGCCAGTCCAAAACTAAGGCTGATGGCTTTTGCGTGGCCTATGTGCAAATACCCATTTGGTTCAGGTGGAAACCTCGTAAGTACTTTATCTCCATGAAGTTGGCTTTGCAAGTCGCGCTCTATCATGGATTCGATAAAATTCAACGATGGTTTTTTACCACCTTCTTCTGTGTTGTTGTCCTTGCCTGCCATTGATTTTTGATTAATACATTTCCCACAATACCTGAAATAGATATCATGATTTTTTCGCAAAGAAAAGAAAGATTTTGATCAAAAGTAGAGTAAGTTTTCTATTATTTAAATTATGGAGAGATTGGCGTTGTCTTCGTTGGCCAAAGTATCTTCTCCAGTTCTTCAATTTCATTAACTCAGAAATAAACACTACCTTTGCGGGCGTTTTTAAAAAAGCAAAAAAGAAGTAAAATTTCTTATTGCCAACGCTCCTGAAATCCAGAGTCTTTGGATTTCATTTAAAAACCATGTACTGATAATTTGAGGGAATGTTATACCCTTTTAAAGCAAACATTAGAATAGATTTTTATGATAAAATATTTTGATTTATTTGACCTCAAGCAAAAGGTTAATGTAAAAACCGAAGTCCTTTCGGGCTTAACAGTTGCTTTGGCGCTTATCCCTGAGGCAATCGCTTTTGCGTTGATTGCCGGCTTATCTCCTTTGACTGGCTTATATGCGGCATTTACCATCGGACTGATCACTTCTATTCTTGGCGGAAGACCCGGAATGATCTCTGGAGCCACTGGAGCCATTGCTGTTGTAATTGTTGCTTTGGCGAAAACCCATGGAGTTGAGTACATATTTGCTACGGTGGTTTTGGCAGGAATCATCCAAATAGCTGCCGGACTATTAAAGCTTGGTAAGTTTATCCGGCTCGTTCCTCATCCGGTCATGTTTGGATTTGTGAATGGCCTGGCAATTGTCATTTTTATGTCTCAATTAGACCAGTTTAAAGTTGCTGACAGCTCCGGAGTATTGCATTATATGACTGGTGGGCCTTTGCTTTTCATGGTCGGAATGGTACTGCTAACCATGTTGATTATTTGGGGTTTACCAAGAATCACAAAAGCTGTTCCTTCTTCGCTAGCAGCCATTATTGTTGTTTCTGCTATTGTAATTGGTTTTAATCTCGACACCAAAACTGTAGGCGACATCGCATCTGTAAAAGGTGGCTTCCCTCCTTTTCACATCCCACAAATTCCTTTGATTTGGGAAACAATGGTCATCATATTTCCTTATGCATTAATAGTCGCTGCTGTTGGATTGGTAGAAAGCTTGCTTACGCTAAACTTGATTGATGAAATAACCGAAACACGTGGTCGGGGAAATAAAGAATGTGTGGCTCAAGGAACAGCTAATCTTGTGACGGGATTTTTCTCAGGAATGGGTGGCTGCGCCATGATAGGTCAAAGCCTGATCAATATTTCATCCGGTGCAAGAGCACGACTTTCAGGAATAGTTGCTTCGGTTATGTTATTGGTTTTCATCATGTTTGGAGCAAATCTAATTGAGCAATTGCCCATGGCGGCACTGACAGGTGTGATGATCATGGTGGCAATAGGAACATTTGAGTGGGCGAGTTTGAAGACTTTTCAGCGTATGCCAAAATCAGATGTGATCGTGATGGTACTTGTCACGCTCATCACTGTTTTCCTTCATAATTTGGCCTTGGCAGTTTTGATAGGCGTGATCATCGCGGCATTGGTTTTTGCCTGGGAAAATGCCAAACGCATTCGAGCGAGGAAATTTATCGACAACCAAGGTGTGAAGCATTATGAAATTTTCGGACCATTGTTTTTTGGGTCGGTAGCTGTATTTAATGAAAAATTTGATGTCCTGGCAGATCCCGAAGAAGTGATCATTGATTTCTCCGAAAGCAGGATTGCAGATATGTCTGGTATAGAAGCCTTGAACAAACTAACAGAGCGCTACTCCAAAGTGAATAAAAAAATCCATCTGAAACACCTCAGTGCCGACTGCCGGCAATTGCTGAAAAATGCTGACGACATGATTGATGTCAATGTCATGGAAGATCCTACCTACAAGGTGGTGACTTAAAATAACTAATAAAAAGCCTCTAAAATCCATGGATTTTAGAGGCTTTTTGAATTTGGAATTCCACTTTCTAAATTTCAGCTTTGTCGTTTTTTAGTGTTAAAAACGATCTTGATAAAAAAGGCATTCTAATAATTTGTCATTAGCATAACCCTTTGAGTTATGCTAATCGGATTCCAAGAAGAAAGTAATCATATTCATTTTAACCGATTTATTAGTTGCCATTGTTATCATGTTCCACAATTGAATCAAATAAGATTCTTGATCCATCAGGCTCTTCCTTAAATACAATTGCTCTAATACCTTCACTTCTCAGGTCTTCATTTGATTTTCCCTTAAAAAATTTAAGAGTTTTAGATATCGGGGCTAATGTAGGAATTGGAATTTCGTGATAAACAACCCAAATAGTATTTTGATTATCTAATTTCATTGAAGCAACCAAATTCGTTTTCATTGAGTTTTTACCAGGCCAACTCGAAACCTTTGCTGAAGCTTCAGTGATAAGTATATCAATTTCAATTGCCCTATTCTCTCTAGGATTAGGTATCCAACTAATCTTTTTAAAATCCACTTGATTGTATGGAGTATTTACTGCGCTACGGGGTGTGATAATCCGAAATGCTAATGTTATACCCGGTGCAATTCCTGTAGGTTTTGGCCATTTCTGAATAAACCTACCATCTCTCTGGATTATTTCTCTTTGATGCTTTTTAAAAAATTCTTTTAGAAACGCTATATGCCATCTACCTGATTGGTGCATACTCACCTTGAAAACTCCACCCAATGTTCTACAGGCCAAATATACATCAAATTTGTCAGGCTTATTTAGAGACCAACATTTCCAGGTTGAAGAACGATTACCTATCCCATCATTTATTCCAAACCTAATTGTCTTACCTGCCATTATAATTGTCACAAACTTTTGATAACTTCCTTTCTTGGTACTATTCCTCTTCCAAATTTAGGCTTATTGAGCAAAGTATCAAGTTTGTAGGCTTGAAATAATGACCTGTCATGATCATGCTGATCGAGATAATTCAAGACAGCATAAAGCCCCTAAAACCCATGAATTCAGCATCATAATTTCATGGATTTTAGGGGCTTTTACCTATCTTTTGAATTAACACTATGATCAACTTTGTGTTATTAAATCAATATTTTCGCATAATAAATTTTCAATCAATTTAAATCAGATCAAAATCCATGGATGAAGCAACCATAAAAATCATTGCCCAACAATTGCGCCAGCCACATGGTGAGTTTGCCCTAGACGTAGCTGAGAAAATGAACGAAGGTAACCTACTCATCAACCAATACACGATTGAAGCTCTCGATGCGCAGCCAAATGAAAATATTCTTGAGATTGGCATGGCCAATGGAATTTTTGTCAAGGACATTTTATCAAAAAATAGTTCTATAAAATACTCAGGATGTGATTATTCTGAAGATATGGTTCGAGAAGCAACCAAGCACAATAAATCATTTGTCGAAAATGGTCAGGCTCAGTTTTTTCATGCAAAAGCAGATGAACTTCCATTTCCAGAAAATACTTTCGCTAAAATATTTACGGCAAATACCATATATTTTTGGGATGACATCACTGCGGTACTGTCTGAATTTTCGAGGGTTTTAAAACCAAAAGGCCAAATAATATTGTCAGTACGACCTAGATCAGTTATGGAGCATATTCCAACTGTAAAGTATGGGTTTACAATATTTTCAAAAGATGAATTGATTCAGATATTTTCCGACAACAATTATAAAATCACGAGCACCATAGAAAAGGCTGAGCCTGATCAGGAAATACTGGGAGTGAATGTAAAAGTATCAACTTTGATTGTGATCGCAGAAAAATTGTAAAGCCATTAAAAATCCATGAAATAGCTAGAGTCGCCTAGTCAAAAAATCCATAACCGATGGCTAAGCGTAGCTTATAAATAATAATACTTTTTGCAATAGCAGATGATTTACTTTACAAAGAGCATAGAATCATCTATTTTACGTACAAATACTATCGAATATTCCAACTATTAATCAAATATCGGAGGATGAGCTGTTGAAGCTTTTGAGAAATCGGCAAAAATCCGGCATGGAATATTTATATGAAAATTATAGTGCGGCGTTATATGGCACCATCTTTCGGATTGTGCAAAATGAAGAAATTGGAAGTGAGGTCTTACAGGATACATTTTTAAAAATCTGGAATAAATTTGACCAATACGATAAAAAAAAAGGAAGATTGTTTACTTGGATGATCAATATTGCGAGAAATTTGGCCATTGATAAAACCAGATCTGCAGAAATAAAACATCAACAAAAATCCGATAAAGTAGAAGACAACGTACATATCATCGATCATCAGAAGTTTGACACGATGGCCGTGGATGGAATTGGATTGGAAAAGATTTTGCAAAAGTTAAATGTGGAGCATCGTAAAATCATCGAACTGATGTACTACAAAGGATATACACAGACGGAGATTGCAGAGGAATTTAACATTCCCCTTGGAACGGTAAAAACCAGATCGAGAACTGCATTGCTCCAGTTGAGAAAATTATTGAGTTGAATATAGAAGCATACATATCGTCCGGAATTTTGGAAGCCTACGTGCTCGACCAGCTGACTATGCCCGAAAGAGAAGCCGTAGAAAAGATGATCACGGAATATCCTGAAATCAAGGCAGAGTTGCAGACCTTGGAAGAAGACTTATTGGCGTTTGCGCAAAAAGGGGCAATAGCACCACCAACTGCTTCGAAAGAAAATCTATTCAACGCCATTGATTTTGCCCCTGAGGAAGAAAAAACTGTAGTTAAGACAATTGCAAGAGGAAATCCATTTTACAAATACCTTTCTATCGCCGCCAGTTTGGTGGCCATTGTTGCGGTTGGTTTTGGGCTGCATTTCAAAAATCAATGGGAAGCAACGAGTTCCAGGCTGGAAGAAGTGTTGGCCGAAAATCAGCAGATTGCCGATAACTTTAGTCTGACTAAAGACAAAGCCGATCGATACGCCAAAGAACTTGAATTTCTACAACAGCCGGACATCAAAACCATTTCGATGAAGGGACTTGACCCTGCTCCTACTGCACTGGCATATGTCCACTGGAATACCAAATCGCATCAGGTGCTTCTAAATATTCAAAAATTACCAATCCCAGACTCTGGTAAGCAATATCAACTA